>DATLRG010000666.1:0-3528 GCA_035534795.1 Chloroflexota bacterium | reverse complement strand
CTGACAGGCCAATGGTGCCCATACTCCCTCCAGCGTGTCCCGCCAAACACGACTCCAGGATGATATTGTTGACGCCGAAACCCGGGCAGACTATGCTCTGTCAAGCGCTTCTGGGGAGGTAGACGCTTCGATGCTTGGGCGACGGGTCGGATTAGGTCTCACTGGCCGCGGCGACGTCCGCGACGTCGTCGAACACGCGCGGCAGGCGCGGGACCTCGGGTTCGAGTCGGTCTGGTTGCACGACGGCTACTTCGAGCGCGATGCGATCACCTACCTGACCGCGGTCGCCCAGGAGGTCGACGGCGTCCGCATCGGCATCGGAGCGATCAATCCCTACACGCGCCACCCGGCCCTCATCGCGATGACCGTTTCCGCGCTCGACAACCTGGCGCCGGGCCGGGTCGTGCTGGCGCTGGGCAGTGGACTTCCGCTCCGGCTGACCCAGATGGGCATCCCGTTCGACGATACCGTCGAGCGGGTGTCGGAGACGATCGACGCGGTCCGGGCGCTTTGCCGCGGCGAGCGCGTCGCCTTTAATTCGGCGGCGCCGCCGGTGCAGCCGATGTTTCCCCCCACCTACCGCATCCCCACGTACATCGCCGGCTATCAGGCGCGGTTCGTCGAGCTATGCGGCAAGAAGGCCGACGGCTACCTGGCGCGACCCGCCGAATCGGTCCAGGCGATCCGGTCGATCCGCCGGCGAGCGATCGCCGCCGCGGAGGCCGCCGGGCGGTCTGGCGACGAGATCGAGTTCGCGGGCTACCTCCTCTCGCTGGTCGACGAAAGCCGCCAGGCCGCGTTGAACCGCGCGAAGCGCGAGCCGTTCGTCATCTACATGATGTCGGTGCTGAGCGACGTCTCGCTCAAGCGCGCCGGGTTCCCGCGCGACCTGCGCGATCGCATCGCCGCGGCGTGGCGCGCGGAGGACTTTCACCAGGCCGGCCAACTCATTCCGGACGAGCTGCTCGACGCCTTCCTCGCCTGCGGGACGCCCGAGGAAGTCGCCCGCCGCGCGCTCGCGTACCGGCAGGCCGGTCTGGATTTACCGGTGCTGCAGCCGATTCTGCAAGAAGACGAGCAAGTCGCGGGAGTGCTCCAGGCCGGGGTGATCTACGGCAGCCTGGGTGACCGGCAGACGAGCCAGCGCGCGACCGCGATCGGACCCGGCCTCGGCGGCCCGGTGGGCAGCACCGCGGACGGCGGCGTGCCGCGCGAACGAGACCCCGGCGTCGCCTGGCGGGTTCGCCGGATGGCGAGCGCCTGGCTCGAGATCACGCGGCCATTCAGCTTGACCGCTTCGGTCATTCCCATTTCCGTTGGCGGCGCGCTTGCCTGGGCTGACGGGCGGTTTTCCCTCGGGCTATTCCTGTTCGTGCTGCTCGCCGGCGTCGCCTTGCAGGTGGGGACGAACATCGTGAACGAGATTTACGACGTCCGTCGAGGGACCGACAACATCACCTCGCCGCGGGCCTCGCACGCGATCCTCAAAGGGATCGTCGGCGAGCGAGAGGCGTTCACGCTCGCGTTCGGGGCGTTTGGCCTCAGCGCCGCCCTCGGGATCGCCTTCGTGGCGCTGCGGGGCTGGCCGATTGCCGCGCTCGGCGTGCTGGGCCTCCTCGCCGGCTACTTCTACACCGCGCCGCCGTTCGCGTACAAGTACCGGGCGCTGGGCGTGCCGCTCGTGTTTTTCTTGATGGGCCCGCTGATGGTCGCCGGCAGCTACTTTACGATCGCCGGGGTGTTTTCGGCCCGCACCCTCGTCGCGGCGGTACCAGTGGGGCTGCTGGTCGCGGCGATTCTCCACGCCAACGAGTGGCGCGACGTCGGGGAGGATACTCGCCTTGGCTCGCTGACGCTGTCGTCGGTGCTCGGCGCGCGGCGGGCGCACGATCTCTATCTCACGCTGGTCGTCGGGGCGTACCTGGTGGTCGCGTTGGCGGCGATGGTCCACGCACTGCCCGTCGGAGCACTCCTGGCGATGCTGAGCTTGCCCGCGTTCGTTTCGGTGCTCCAGGCATCGGCGCTGGGCGCGTCGGGGCAGACCCGAGCGATCGCCATGATCGATCTGAAGACGGCGCGGCTGCACCTGACCTTCGGGGCGTTCCTGGTGCTGGGATTGGCGCTCACCGCGGTCCACCTCTCGTGAAAGCGGCGCTCGTCGGCCTCGGTTTGGCGATGGCTGGTATCGGCTGGGCGTTTCGCGCGGCCTGGGCGACCTTCTGGGTGCGCATGACGCTGGTGACCGGCGGACTCGGCTGGTACGCGATGCTCGTCCGGCCCGAGCTGCGCCGGCTCCGCCCGACGTTCGGCGACGTCGTCTCGGCCGTTCTCAGCGCGCTGGGGCTGTACGGTATCTTCCAGCTTGGCGACCGCGCGGCGCGTCGGGTCATGCCCCGGGGGACGGCGGAGATCGAGCGCGTCTATCAACTGCGTCGCTCGGCACCCGATTGGCTGATCGCGCTGCTGCTGGTTGGAATCATCGCGCCGGGTGAGGAGCTGTTCTGGCGTGGACTGGTGCAGGACACCTTTGCCCGGCGCTGGGGAAGAGTGCGCGGTGCCGCGGCGGCGACCGCCTGCTACGGCGCGGCGCACCTGAGCTCCGGCAACCTCACGCTAGTGGCGGCCGCGGCGACGGCGGGCGCGCACTGGGGCCTGCAGTACGCCGGGCAGCGACGATTGCCTTCCACGATCGTGAGCCACATGCTCTGGGACGTCTGGATCTTCCTGATCTCCCCGATGTCGGAAGCCGGTCGTGAACCCTGACCCCCGCGGATTGCCCGCCGTCGAAGTCGTGCCGGAGGGCGCCCCCGGCCATACCAAGAGCGAGCGCGTCCGCGCGATGTTCGCGCGGATCGTCCCCCGCTACGACGTGATGAACGCGATCATGACCGGCGGGATGGATCGCCGCTGGCGAGCGGCGGCCGCGGCCGCCGCCGCGCCAACCGGGCAGGTGGTCCTGGACGTCGGCACCGGCACCGGCGACCTGACGCTGGCGATGGTCCGCGCGGGCGCGCGGCAGGTCGTCGGGGTAGACTTCTGCGAGGAGATGCTGGCCGTCGCGCGGGGAAAAGCGCGCGCGACCGGTCAGGACGACGCGGTATCGTTCCTCGTCGGCGATGCGCTGCGCCTGCCGTTCCCGGACGCGACCTTCGATCGCGTCGTTAACGGCTTTCTTCTGCGGAACGTAGCGGACCTCCCCGGCGCGCTGACCGAGATGGCGCGGGTGCTGAAGCCCGGCGGTCGATTGGTCTGCCTGGAGATCACGCACCCGCCCGCCGCCTTTGCTCCCTTCTTTCGGGTCTACTTCGTGCGTGTCGTGCCGCTCCTCGGCGCGGTCCTCACCGGCGAAGGCGCCGCGTACCGCTATCTCCCGGCTTCCCTCGCGCCGTTGCCCAGCGCCGAGCGCCTGGTCGTCCTGCTGGCCCAGTCCGGCCTGACGGACGTCCGGTTCCGGCGGCTGGGTCTGGGGACCATGGCGCTGCACGTGGGAATGAAAGTCGGGCCGCGGTGAGAAGCACATTGCCCTGC
>DATLRG010000665.1:0-4288 GCA_035534795.1 Chloroflexota bacterium | reverse complement strand
TCCCTCCTGACCCTTCCCTCACTCCCTCTTTGAGCGCCGGAGGTTTGAGACTGTGAGTCAGTATCGAGCGCGTGACCTCGGCATCGTCGTCGGGCGATTGGCGCCGGGATCTCGAAACGCGATCACCGACGTACCGGGCGTGCGAGTCGGCCACGTCTCGCTGATCTCCGGCGATGGTCCGCTGCGACCGGGCATCGGGCCGATTCGGACCGGCGTCACCGCGATCTGGCCGCACGCGGGCAACCCCTACCAGGAAAAGACGCCCGCGGCCAGCTTCGTCTTGAACGGCTTCGGCAAAACGATTGGTCTGGCGCAAATCGCGGAGCTTGGCGTGATCGAGACGCCAATCTTGCTGACCAATACGCTCAACGTTCCGCGCGTCGCCGATGCGCTGATCACCTACCTGATCGCGCGGAACCCGGAGCTGACGACGGTCAACCCGGTCGTCGGCGAGTGTAACGACAGTTTTCTGAACGACATCCGCGGGCGCCACGTTCACGCCGACCACGTCGTCGAGGCGCTGGAGACCGCGAGCTGCGGCGCGGTCGCGGAGGGCGCTGTCGGCGCGGGAGTTGGGATGACCTGCTATGGCTACAAGGGCGGCATCGGGACGGCATCGCGGCGGATCACACTTGGCGAGCACACGTTTCACCTGGGTGCATTGGTCCTCTCCAACTTCGGAGCGAAGCCCGATCTGCGCGTCGACGGGGCGCCGGTCGGACGCCATCTCGGCGACGGGCCACCGCCCGAGCAGCCGGCAGGGTCGTGCATGATGATCGTCGGCACAGATGCTCCGCTGGACTCGCGCCAGCTTGCCCGAATCGCACGGCGGGCCGCGCTCGGCCTGGCGCGCACCGGTTCTTCCGCTGGCCACGGCAGTGGGGACTTCGTGATTGCCTTCGGCAATGGGAATCGCGTTCCTCAGCAACCGACGTCGGCGATCCTCGACTGGCGGCTGCTCGCCGAGGATGGGCCGGCAATCAGCCAGCTGTTTCAGGCCACCGTCGAAAGCGTGGAGGAGGCGATCTTGAACTCGCTCTTCCGAGCCGAAACCGTCGTCGGTCGGGACGGGAACGTGCGCGAAGCGCTGCCGGTCGACCGAGTGGTCGACATCCTGCGACGTCGTTAGGATTCCTACAGGGTGAGCAGCGCAAGGGTAGGCTGGAATTGGTGGGCAAATCCAGCCTACTCCTGCGCTCCTCACCCGGCAGGAATCTCAGAACTTGATCTTCTTGAACGCCTCGGCGTAGTCCAGCCCGTGATCTTTCGCGGTCGATCGCAGTCCTTCGCGGACGCGCTCCTCGAGCTTGTCGGCGCGATTGCCGATCTGACTCGCGTGGCAACGCAGCGCCTCCACTCGCTTGTCGACGGTTTCGGTCACGTCTTCCCAATAGTCCGGCGCTTCGGGCCAGAAGAGGTACGCCTCGGTGACGCGCCACGGCTCGCGCTCGCCGACCAGTTGTTCCGGGAAGAGGTACCATTCGCGAGCGGACCAGACCGCGTCGAGAGCAGCCTGACCGGCAGCGCGGTGATCCGGATGCAGCTGGTAGCGCCGAAACGGATCGATCGCGAGCACGATCTGCGGCTGGCGCTCGCGAATGATCAGCGAGAGGCGACGACGCAGCTCGAGCGTGCTTTCGAGCATGCCGTCGGGGTAGTTCAGGTAGACCACTTCTTGCACGCCAAGGACGGCCGCCGCGGCCCGTTGCTCTTCCTCGCGTCGTCCGGCGATCTGGCCCGGTCGGATCTCGCGGTCGTGGCAGCCCTTGTCGCCACTGGTAAGCAGCAGGTAGGTGATCTCGCGGCCCGCGGTGGCCCACTTGGCGATCGTCGCGGCGCACCCGAACTCGGGATCATCCGGGTGCGCCGCGATGACCATCACCCGGCGAAGATCTTCAGCCGCTTGCTGATCTGACACGTCTGTTCCTCCGAGCGTGAAATACTGACGGGAAACGAAAAAAACGCAACACGTAATGCGGAAAACGCAAAGCGCAAACGAAAGTCATCTCGGCACGGCGGCCTTACGTTTCACGTTTTCCGTTTTGCATTTTCCGTTTTCCGTTTCACGTTTCCAGTTGCAGTGGCGGGAGTAAGCGGTCGAGGCGCGCCAGCGCCAGGTCGAAGTGCCGCTGGGCTTCGCCGAGAGCGAGCGCGGCGTGGCCAGCCAGCAGCGTTTCGACCTTCAGAGCCGCGAGCTTCCGAATCGTCGCCGCGGATTCCTGAATCGAGCAGTCCCAGGTCGTTTGCAAGACCACTCGTCCGCCGTAGAAGATGGCATCGCCGGCGAAGAGGACCGCGCGGTCGCCGTCCCGACAGGTGAACGAGCAGTGCCCACGAGCGTGGCCGGGGCTATCGTGGACGCGTAGCTCCAGGTTGCCGACCCGGACCTGGTCTCCCTCGACGACCTCGAGATCGACCGGGCACGCCTCAAACCGATAATCCGACGGGTAAATCCCCGCTTGCTTGGCCACGCCGAGGCTAATCGCGTCTTCGTCTCCAGCGCGGATCCACGACGCTGCCTCGGCGCTCGCGACCACGCGCACGTCCAGCGACGCCCGAAGGCGCGCTGCCCCGCCGGCGTGGTCGCCGTGGGCGTGCGTCAGCAAGAGCTGGCGAATCTGTCGAGGATCGAAACCAGCCGAGCGCACGTTTCCGAGGATCTGCTCGATCCCCAATCCTGCGCCGCAATCGATCAGCGCCAGCTCATCCCCGCCGTCTACGAGATACACGTGGCAGTCGAACGGGTCGGTCATCCCGAATCCGTTCCGGCCACTTCCCACCAGATGGACGCGGTCTGAGAGCTTCATCGTCTCCCTTCGTCCAGCGCAAGAGTCGCCAGAACTTCGGCGGCACGGGCAACGTCCACGAGCTCCACCGATTCGTCGTCGGTGTGGGCGAGCTCGATCTGGCCCGGTCCGAACACGACGCTTGGGATGCCCGTTTGGCTGAGCTTGCTCGCGTCGGTGCCAAAGCTGACGCCTCGCACGTCGGCGGGTCCGATGATCGCTTCGACCGCTCGGGACAAGGATCGGACAATAAGAGAGTTCGGCGGCGTGCCCAGCGACGGATCCATCACGAACGGCGGTTGCAAATCGACCCGCAGCCCGGGCCGGCTCCGCACAATGCGCCCGACAACCTCCTCGAACTCCAGGTGTACGTCCGCCAGCTCCTCGCCGGGGATGGTCCGCCGGTCGATCTCCACGACGCAACGATCCGGGATCACGTTGACGGCCACTCCACCCTGAATTGTGCAGACGCTCACGGTTGGGCGTCCGACGAGCGGATGGCTTCGGCTGGCCAGGATTGGCGCCAACTCGCGTCGCAGCGCGTCGAGCAGATCCACCATTTCGTCGATCGCGTTGATTCCCAGCTCGGCCCTGGAACTGTGCGCCCATCGTCCGAGCGTCGAGAGCCTCCAGCGGACGCAGCCCTTGTGCGCGATGGCGATCGCCAGCTCCGTCGGCTCGCCGATGACGGCGGCTTCGGCGAACGGGCCATCGGCCGCCAGGCGATGGACGCCGCGCGCCTGGTGCTCCTCGTCGACCGTGGCCGCGAGGACGATCGTTCGGGGCGGCCGCCTGCCGTGTTGGACGAGTAGTCGGAGCGCCAGGAGCATCGCGGTCAGCGTGCCTTTCACGTCGCACGCGCCCCGTCCGTACAACCGCCCGTTGTGGACTCGTGGCTCGAACGGGCCAGGTGCGGTCGCCCAGCCGGGGACGGTATCCATGTGGCATTCGAAAAGCAGCCGACGGTCCCGCTCCGCGCCTTCGAGCGTGAGCAGGACGTTCTCGCGGCCCGGCAGCACCGGCTGAAACTCGACGACGAGGCCGAGCGAGCGACCAAACTCGGCGACGTACGCCGCGACCGCGGCCTCGCCAAACGGCGGGCTGAGCTCCTGGCCGTGCTGAGGATTCACGCTGGGAATTGCTACCAGGTCGGCGAGAATCGCGCCCGCATCATCCGCGGACACGCTTCCCTTCAGGCTGTCGGACGCCGTTGCCATGACGCGCTCCTGCTTGGCCCAACGTACGCCGCGAAGCCGCGATCGAGCGCCGTGGGCGGATCGGGTGAGTCGCGGGATCGATGAGGTTCGCGAGTGCGAAGCTATCACGCGAGTATTGACCGTGTCAAGGCGCACGTAGATCACGGCAGGGCCGACGCATCTAAATTCAAGGAGAGATGAGAATTGGTAAGCTTTTGACGATCACCAATCATCAGGAGCATCGCCATGGCTGATTCCTCGGCTCTCCTCGCCCTGAGTGCGCATTTCGCCACCTTGGAGGATCCG
>DATLRG010000664.1:0-3623 GCA_035534795.1 Chloroflexota bacterium | reverse complement strand
TCAATTTGCTCGAGCTCATTCCCGAAGACCTCCCCGGGAATAACACTGGCAACGGTATTGCACCAATAAACTCTTCGCCGCGATACTGCCGCGCGATCGGTGGTGAGCTTCGTCACGTGCTCCGGCCTTCTCACCGCTCGCCGCTCACCGCTGGCAATTCAGTATTCCGACCGCGCGAGGGAGGCCCATGCAACCGGTCATCGTTTCGGCCGAAGAGCAGGAAGTTCACGCCAACGCGCTGCGCATTCTCAACCTCAGTCGCGTCCAGTACGTCGTCGCCGGCGCGGCCGCGGTCGGCTACTACACCGGACTCTGGCGAGATACCAAGGACCTCGATCTCTTTCTAGCTCCCGAGGACGTCACCGCGGCGCTGACCGTCCTCGCAGCGAACGGCTACACTGTCGAGGTGCCCGCGCCGCACTGGCTCGCCCACGCCTACTGCGGACCTTTTTACGTCGACTTGATCTTTGGTTTCGGCGGCTGGCGGGCCGCGGTCGACGAGCAGTGGTACGACCGCGGCAAGCCGACGACCGTTCTCGGCCAGCCGGTGCGCATGTCGCCGGTCGAGGACCTGATCTGGATCAAGGCGTACGTCGCTCATCGCGAGCGCTTCGACGGCGCCGACATCTTGCACATGATCAATGCCTGCCACGAGTCCATCGACTGGCGGCGCCTGCTGCGCCGCTTCGAGCCGTGCTGGCAGCTCCTCTTGTTTTACGTCAACTTATACCAGTTCGTCTACCCATCAAACCGGTCCGACTTTCCCGCCTGGATCGTCCACGAGCTGGTCGAGCGCTGGCGGGAGCAGCAACGCCGACCGGTAGAAAACCCGCTGGAATGCCGCGGGACGCTGATCGACCGATACTCGTTCCTGGTCGATATTCGCGAGGGCTTCCACGACGCGCGTGAGCAATGGGTGTTGGCGCAAGGCTGGACCCTGCGCGATCTCCAGGAGGACCGCGACGAGGCAGAGCGCACCGTCAAGGAAGGAAACGTGCGCCCCGCGCGCGTGGCGTGACGAGTAGGGTAAAATACGGGGAAAGCGTTTGCGAGGCGATCGTGCGGCCCGGCAAGCTCACCCCGGCCGAACTGGCAGACTACGTCTTTCCCCACCGCGGCGTCCTGCGGAAGGACGTGCTGGTCCACGCGGCCTTTGGCCAGGACACGTCTGTCGTCGAGTTTGGCGACGAGGTCGCGGTGCTGTCCACGGACCCCATCACCGGGGCTGGCCGGCACGCTGGCTGGCTGGCCGTCCAGATCGCGTCGAACGACGTCGCGGTCTCAGGCGCGGTCCCGGTCGGCGTCCTGATCACCCTCCTGCTGGCGCGCTCGTCGGCCGCGCACGACGCCCAGACCCTCATGGAGGACGCGGACCGCGCCGCGCAAGGACTCGGCGCCGAGATCCTGGGCGGCCACAGCGAGGTCACCGACGGTCTCGTGCGATCGCTCGTCGTCGTAACGGCACTCGGGCGAGCCCGGCGCGATCGCTTCGTCAACAGCGCCGGCGCGCGACCGGGCGACGCCGTCCTGCTGACGAAGTCGGCCGGCCTCGAAGGAACGGCCGTGCTGGCCAGCGATTTTGCCACGGCTCTGAGCCAGCGGCTACCGCCCGACGCGCTCGAAAAGGCCCAAAGTCTGATCGAGCACATCAGCGTGGTCCCGGAGGCATTGGCGGCAGCCGCGGTGGGCGTCTCGGCGATGCACGACGCGACGGAGGGCGGTGTTCTGGGCGCCCTCGCGGAGCTGGCCGGGGCCGCCGGCGTCGCAGTCGACGTCGACGTCGGCAGGATACCGGTGCTCCCAGAAACGCGGGCGATCTGTGACGCCCTGGGCATCGATCCGCTCGGCCTCGTCTCGTCCGGCGCGCTGCTGATCGCCACGTCGAACGCCAAGGCCGTCGTGCGAGCGGTCCGTGCCCTTGGCGTGCAGGTCGTGGAGATCGGTCGGGTCGTCAGCGGACCGAGCCAGCTCCGCGAGGGCGGCGTCGCGCGTCCGCTGGTCCCCCCGGACCGTGATGCATTATGGGAAGCGATCGAGCGCACCGAGAAGTGGTCGGAGCGATCCGGGACATCGGATTAGTGTTTCGCGATGGCGTGTAGCCGGCGCGAGGCCGTGGCCTCACCCCTGGTTCGTGCTACAATCGACCTCGATGCGTCATGAAAGGTTTCAACCGCCGGCTCGTCGACCGGCGCGGCGGGCGGGGCCGGGCGTCGCACGCCGCGTGGCGATGGCGCTGCTGGTGCTCGGCGTCGCCGGCTTCGTGTGCGGCGGCCTGGCTTTCGGCGCCATCTTTGTCGGCCAGCTTCGGTCGTTTGCCGCCGGCGGTACGGGGATCGATCCCTCCCTGGTCGTCACTCGGCTGCTCGGGGGCCCGTCGTCGAATGCCGCGCCCGACGTTGCGCCGACCGGTGGCACGGCGCCCAGCCTGCCGGTCTATTCCGATTCGCATCGGCTGACGATCCTTCTCCTGGGCATCGACCAGCGCCAGGACGAGGCCGCGCAGCACATCCCCAGCCGCACCGATACTATGATCGTTCTGACCGTGGACCCTCAGCAGAAGAAGGCCGCGCTGATCTCGATCCCGCGCGACCTGGTGGTGCCGATTCCCGGCCACGGCGATCAGAAGATCAACACCGCGCACTTCTGGGGCGAAGTGGACCATCGCGGCGGCGGGCCAGCGCTGGCGGTCGAGACGGTGGAATCGAACTTCGGCATCCACGTCGACTACTACGCGCGCGTGGACTTTCTCGCCTTCGAGCGGCTGATCGACGCCATCGGCGGCATCGACGTCGACGTGCAACGACCGATCCTCGACGACGCGTACCCCACGCCCGACTACGGGATCATGCGTCTGTACATTCCCGCCGGTCCGCAGTGGATGGACGGCGCCCGGGCGCTGGAGTACGCGCGGTCGCGGCACAGCGCGAACGACTTTGCCCGGCAGGCCCGCCAGCGCGCGGTCATCCTCGCGGCCGAGCAGAAGGCGCTGCAGCCGCGGATGCTGGTCGAGCTGCCGCGGTTCGTGGGAATTTTGCGGGAGTCGGTCGGTACCGACATCCCGTTCACCGAGCTACCCGCGTTGGTCAGCCTGGCGCGCTCGATCCCGGCGCAAAATATCGTCGACGTCGGCATCACCAGCGGTATGGTGATCGACGTCCACCACGACGGCACCGAGCTGCTGCCGGACCAGCCGAAGATCCAGCAGCTCTTCGCCCGGGTCTTCGAGGACACCACGCCAGTGCAGCCCCCGACGGCCCCCGTGGCAACCGCTCCGACCACGGCGCCCCGCTCGCCGGTCCACGTCGAAGTGACGAACGGGACCGAACGCGACGGCCTGGCCGCGCGCACGGCAGATGAACTGAAAGGGAAGGGCTACGTGATCGCCGGGGTCGCGCAGGCCAATCTGACCAACGCTGCCCACACCATCGTGGTCGATCGGACTGGCGCCCGCCATGCTGGCCAGGCCATCGCCCAGGCCATCGGCGTTCCCGCCAGCGCCGTGCAAGACGCACCAGCGCGACCAGATCTGCCCGACGTCACCGTCATTCTGGGAGACGATGCACCGGGACCGTAGCCCGTGGTTGAGAGGGTATCTGAAACGTGGCAGGTGGGGTGGATTTGCT
>DATLRG010000663.1:0-2421 GCA_035534795.1 Chloroflexota bacterium | reverse complement strand
CCGTCCCACGCACCCTCTCAGACATCCTGTACAATTGTCAGCGACAAATACCGAGCGCGAAGGACCTTTCGTGGCGGGCAAGCAGCTCACGGTCGCGAAGCTCAGCGCATGGACCGCCGAGCCACGATCAGTCTGGGTGGGGTATCTCGCCGCGGCGCTTGGCGTCGCGGGCGTTACCTGGTTCATCGGCGCGCTCCGCACCCACGCCCAGATCGCCAATATCTCCAGCCTCTATCTGATCGTCGTCCTCGCCGTCGCGGCCACCTTTGGCGGTGGGCCGGCGATCGTGGCGTCCATCCTCGCCTTTCTCACGTTCGACTGGTTTTTCGTCGAGCCCATCGGGGAGCTGACCGTCAGCGACCCGGAACAATGGCTCGCGCTCGGCCTCTTTCTCGTGACCGCCGTCGTCACCAGCCAGCTTGCCGCGGGGCAGCGCCGGCGCGCCGCCGAGGCCCGGCGACGCGAGCAGGAGGCGACGGCGCTGTACGCACTCAATTCGCTGATCGCCCAGGAGACCGACCCGCGTCGCTTCATCCCAAACGTCGCCACCCACTTCGCGGACGAGTTCGCGCTCGTCGGGATCGCGGTCCTCGTCCCCGACGAAACGGGGCAGCTCGAGGCGAGCCTGACCGATGGCCGACCAATCGTCGACTCGCCGACCGACCGCGCGGTCGCCGCGTGGGTCTTCGAGCACGGCGACACCGTCGTGCTCGGCAGTCAGCGCTCGGGTCTTCGTGTGCTCGGCGACCGATCGCGGCCGCCCTTCTCAAAAGAACGTGGGGGCCGGGATAGTCTGGGCACCGCCTACGTGCGACTTCGCGCCGGCGAGCGCCGCGTCGGAGTGCTGCGGCTGGTGCGCGCGCCGCGCGCCCCGGCCCTAACCGCCGAGCAGCGACGGTTGCTCGAGCACGCTGGCCAACAGATCGGCATCGCGCTGGACCGCGCGCGTCTGCGCTCCGAAGCGGCCGAAGCCGACGCGCTCCGCCGCGCCGACGCGGTGAAGAGCGCGCTCCTCAGCTCGGTCTCGCACGACTTGCGCACGCCGCTCGCGCTGATCAAAGCGGCCGCGGGCAGCCTGCGCCAGCGTGACGCGGAGTGGACCAGCGATGAGCGCGAGGCATTTGCCATCGCGATCGAACAGGACGCCGACCGCCTCGATCGGATCGTTGGCAATCTGCTCGACGTCTCCCAGATCGAAGCCGGGACACTGCGCCCGGACCGCCAGTATTATCCACTCGGCGCGCTGGTGGACGAGGTGCTCGAGCGCCTGGGCCCGCTGCTGGCCGGCCACCCGGTTGCCGTGGAAGTGCCGGACGACCTGCCGCCCGTCTTCGTCGATTACGTCGCGATCGACCGGGTCTTGAGCAACCTACTCGAGAACGTCCAGCACCACACGCCGGCGGGGACGTCGATCGCCGTCTCGGCGCGGCGGGCCGAGGCCGGTGTGGTCGTGTCGATTGCCGACGACGGACCGGGCATCCGCCCCACGGACCTGCCCCACGTCTTCGACAAGTTTTACCGAGGCGGCGCATCCCGGCCGGGCGCTGCGCGGGGCTCCGGTCTCGGGTTGGCGGTGGCCCGCGGGCTGGTCGAGGCTCATGGTGGCTCGATCCATGTCGCGAGTGGACCGGGTGCGGGCGCCGTTTTTCAGTTCACCCTCCCGCTCGCTGGAAACCCTGGAAGGCTGCCGTGACCGGCCGGGCGCGCATTCTTGCCGTCGACGACGAGCCGCGGATGCTGCGGACGTTGCGTCTCAGCCTGACGCGCCAGGGCTTCGACGTGGAGACTGTCGAGTCGGGCACCGCGGCGCTGTCGCTGCTCGCCACGTGGCATCCAGACGTGATCCTCCTCGACCTCGCCTTGCCGGACCTGGATGGGGTCGAGGTGGTGCGGCAGATTCGCGCCCGCGGCAGCGCGACCCGTATCGTCGTGCTGTCCGCGCGGCGGGGCGACCCGGACAAAGTCCTGGCGCTGGATCTCGGCGCCGACGATTACCTGACCAAGCCGTTCAGCATGGACGAGCTGCTCGCGCGGATTCGCGTCGCGCTCCGCCATCTCGGCCCACCCTCGGCGTCCAACCTCCATCAGTTCGGCGACCTGACCGTCGACTTCCTGCACCGCCGCGTCAGCGTCCGCGACCATGAGATCAAGCTCTCTCCGACCGAGTGGGAGCTGCTCAAGGCGCTGGTCTCCGCGCCGGACCGCGTGCTGACGCATCAAGCGCTGCTTCGGCAGGTCTGGGGGCCGGCCTACGGCGACGAGGAGCACTACTTGCACGTCTACGTCGCCAACCTCCGCAAGAAGCTCGAAGCGGACCCGCACAGTCCCCGCTACCTCCTCACCGAGCCCGGCGTCGGGTACCGCTTCCGGGCTGAATAAGGGTAGGACAAGGGGGAGATGAGGGACCGGGTGGAGAACTGG
>DATLRG010000662.1:0-2670 GCA_035534795.1 Chloroflexota bacterium | reverse complement strand
GTGGGGGTGCGCCCGCCGACGACCCGCTCCCCCTCCAGCGCGAAGCCGGTCGCCCAGATCCCTTCGGAGAACCGTGCGCCGCGCCTGACGCTCGCCGCGGCCAGCGCCTGGACCAACCGCGAGCCACGGACCTGGCCCTCGTCCGGCAGCCATAATCCGCCGGCGAGCAAGCGACCGGCAGCACCGGCGAACAGGGGCTCGCAGGCGCTCAGCTCGCTCGGCTCGAGCCATTCGGCCCGCAGTCCGCGCGCGGTCTGCCAGCGCAGGCGGCGCTGCAGCTCGACGCGCTCGGCTTCGTCCAGCGCAACGCGCAGAATGCCAGAGCGGCGACACTCGACGTCCAGACCGACGTCCTCGCGCAGCGCATCGGCCAGGGGAAAGTGTTCGTCGCGGCCGAGCAAGGTCAGATGAAAAAAGTCGTCGTCGAAGGGCGCCTCGACCTGCGGCGCCAGCATGCCCGCCGCGACGCCGGAGGCGCCCGCCGCGATCTGTTCGCGTTCGAGGAGGTGAACGCGCGAGCCGAGGAGCGACAGGTGATAGGCGATCGAGCAGCCAATCACACCGCCGCCGACGACGAGGACCTCCGGCGACGGCTCGGCGGTTGGCTGGCGCGGGAGCGAGTACACGCCCTACCGCCCGACCGCGCCGACGCCGGCTGGCGGGCTGGACGGAATGGCGTGGTCGCTGCGTGGCACGCGCCCGGCCAGGTAGCCGAGCCGCCCGGCTTGCACCGCCAGACGCATCGCGCGCGCCATCGCCGGGGGGTTGTCCGAGCGGGAAATGGCCGTGTTAATCAGGCAGGCAGCAGCGCCCGCTTCCATCGCCAGGGCCGCGTCCGAGGGAGCGCCGAGTCCGGCATCGACGACGACCGGCACCGCTACCCGCTCGGCGATCCGACGGATGCCGTCCCAATCGGCAACGCCCTGGCCCGAGCCGATCATCGAGCCGAGCGGCATCACCGTCGCGGCGCCGGCCTCTTCCAGGCGGAGCGCTGTCACCAGATCGGTCGTCGTGTACGGCAGGACGACGAAGCCCTCGCGCACCAGAATCTTCGTCGCCTCGACGGTCGCGGCCACGTCCGGCCAGAGGGTCCGCTCGTCGCCGATCACTTCGAGCTTGACCCAGTTCGTGCCGAGCGCTTCGCGCGCCAGCTCAGCCATGAAGACGGCCTCGCGCACGGTGGTGGCGCCGGCGGTATTGGGCAGCAGGTGATAGCGATTCAGCTCCAGCGCGGAGAGGATGCCGGCATCCGGCCCGCTGCCGTCGACGCCGGTCGTGCGGATGGCGACCGTGACCAGCTCGGCGCCCGACGCTTCGAGCGCCGAGCGCATGACTGCCGGCGAGATGAAGCGGCCGGTGCCGACGAAGAGGCGCGACTCGAAGGGTCGATCGGCGATGACCAGCGGCGCCGGGTCCGCGAAGCAGTCGGTCGCGGCGCCCCCCGCGACGGCCTTGACCAGCCGCACGTCATCTCCCTCGGACAGCCTGGTCTGCTCCCACGCGCCACGCGGCACGACGCGCCCATTCACCGCGACGGCGATTCCCGGTCCGGCCATTCCCGCTGGAGCAACCACGCCGCTTCCACCGAGCTTTTCCACCAGCGCTGACAGCGTCTCGGCGCCGTCGAGCAGGTGCTTCTCTCCGTTCAGTTGTATCGTCATCATCCACGATCTCCTTCGTGTGGACCAACCCCAGACCCCAGATCTCTCCACTGCCGATAAAAGTGATGCACCGGCGAGTGCCCGCCGCCGATAGCGTAGGCGTGGGCGATCGCGCCGGTCAGGTAGTCCTTTGCCGCGGCAATCGCGGCGATCGGCTCCATCCCCTTCGCCAGGCCGGCGGCGATGGCAGCCGAGAAGGTGCAGCCGGTGCCGTGGGTGTGCGGCGTGTCGATGCGCGCGGCGTGGAGCGTCACAAACTTCTCGCCGTCAAAGACCAGGTCGTCGGCATCGCCGGTGCGGTGCCCCCCTTTGATCACGACGTAGCGCGGGCCCATGCGCCAGATCTCCTCGGCCGCCGCGCGCAGGTCGTCGTCGGCGACCAGGCGCCGGCCGACCAGCGTTTCTGCTTCGGGCACGTTCGGGGTGACGACGAGCGCCAGCGGCAGCAGCGACTCGCGCACCGCCGCGACGGCCTCGGGGCGCAGCAACCGGTCGCCGCTCTTGGCGACCATGACCGGGTCTACCACGATCTGCTCGATTCGGTGCTGTCGAATGCGGTTGGCAACCGCCTCGACGATCGGGGCGCTGGCCAGCATGCCGGTCTTGGTGGCGTTCGCCCCGATATCGTCCATCACCGCGTCGATCTGCGCGGCGACGAGCGCCGGCTCGATCTCCTGGATGCCAAAGACGCCGCGCGTGTTCTGCGCGGTGATCGCCGTGATCACGCTCGCGCCGTACACGCCGAGCGCCGCGAACGTCTTCAGGTCAGCCTGGATGCCGGCCCCCCCGCCCGAATCCGAACCGGCGATCGTCAGCGCCTTCCGAGGACTGAGTGCTGAGGACTGAGTGCTGAGGACTGAGGACTGAAGACGGAGGACTGGGTCGCGAGAGTCGTGCGCCAACACCGACCGTCGTCCCTGCACCCTGGCTCCTCGCGTTCGACGTCTCATTTCTACCTTCCCGCGGCTCAGAAGTTCTCGGCAGACGGTTAGGTGGGGGCCCCCCGGGG
>DATLRG010000661.1:0-7811 GCA_035534795.1 Chloroflexota bacterium | reverse complement strand
TCCCTCACCACCTCGCTCACGTCAGACACCCTCGACCATTCCTGCCACCAGGTGGGGCACAAGGTCGAATCCCACCGCATCGTTCAGCGCCGCCCAGTGCCGCTGGCCCTCCGGTGGCGGTGGTGGCAGCTCGGCAGCCTGTTGCGCGGTAAGCTCGTCCAAGTCGCGCAGCGTCGCCAGCAGCTCTCGGGTCAGGCCAGCGCTCAGGGCGCGCAGGTCCGCGCTGGCCTGGGGCATCGGGAGGAGGCGAGCGCACTCCTCGGCACGATCCGCCGCGGCGAAGGCGTCGCGGTCGGTCTCCCGCCAGCGCGCCTGGACCAGTGGCTTCAGCGTCGGGTAGGCGTCCACGCGCCGCTGGATGCGTTCGTTGAGCCAGAAGGGCGACGCCGGATCGAATCTGCCGCCGCCGGTGGCCAGGGCGCTGTCGGGCGCGTCGGCCGCGACGTAGATGGGATGAACGCCACTCAGGCAGGGTGAGCCGAAGCTGTGCCAGGCCACCGCCGTCAGGGGAGCAGGCTGGTGTGGCCGGAGGTGGGCGACGATGCTCGCGGCGGTCGCGCCGACGCGCGGCGGCGTCTCGTGCATGCAGATTGGCGCGGGTGCGGACTGACCTGACGCGTCGATCAGCACGCCGTCGTGATCGCGCAGCACCGCCAGCATGTCCGCGACGGTCAAGCGCGGCTGGCCGCCGAGAACCCGGGTGGCGCGCTGGAAGCGACACTGCCCCGAGCGGACGTCGCGCCCCGGATCGCCATACGCCTGAGCGAAGTTGAAGTCCTGGCTCCCGCTCCACCACCCCTGGGCGACAGCGTGGTCGATCAAGCCAGCGGAGGCCTCGTCCCAGTCGGCGCCGATGGTGTAGCAGTTCGAGATGGCCCGCCGCCCCTCGACCCGCTCGGCCGCCCAGTAGCGGCCAGCCGTCTCGAAGACCCAGGCCTCGGTGGGATCGGCGATGATGAAGGAGTTGTGGTACGACCGCGGCTGAAGGATGTCGGCGTTACCGCCCTGGCCGAACCGTTCGAGTAGCTCGACCATGACGTGCAGCGCGTCGTGGGCAGTCCGCCCGCGCTCGAGGCCCAGCCGCAGGTAATCCATGCCGAGCAGGCCGGTCTCTTCGTAGCCTTCGCGGCCGTAGACCGCTTCGTTGCCGATCGCCACGCCGTGCTCGTTGACGCCGATCTCGAAGCCCCACATCCAATAGGGCTGCGAGCCGATCAGCGCGAACGTCTCACGCGCCTGAGGGATCTCGCGGTGGGTACAGCGAAGCCGGCTGTTCGCCGGGTAGTCGCGGCGGAGATAGTAACAGAGAGGCTGACACTCGTTGGCCTTCCGATCGCTGTTCTTCGCGAAGATAACCGAGCCGTCGGCCGTGGCCGAGCCGGTGACGACCGAGGTATCACACATGGCGGATCCTCCATTCTTGCGCCAAGGTCCAGGTGGAGAGTGCAGAGATGTTCCGGGTGCGTTGCACACATCCAGCACGTCTCTGCATTCTTCACCTGGACCAAGTTTAAACCCGCGGGCGTGGATCGAATAGATCCCGCAGCCAGTCGCCAAAGAGATTGAACGAGACGACCGTGAGAAAGATCGCGACGCCCGGAAAGATCGCGTACCACCACTGACCGAGCAAGAACTCGCGCCCTGCCGGGATCATCGCTCCCCACTCCGGCGTCGGCGGCTGGGCGCCAAGGCCAAGGAGGCTGAGCGAGGCGGTGGTGAGAATCGCCGTGCCCAGGCCCATGGTCGCGACGACGAGCAGCGGTGACAGACTGGAGGCGCAAATGCAGGAGTGTCGCCGATCCGCCTGAGCGCAAACCCGCGGGCCCGGCAATTCAAGAGCCGCGGCGAGTACCGCCCTTGGACTCTCCGGTGATCATCGTCTGTCTCATAGGGCCGCGCCGCATCGGTGCAAGGCGCAGTATAATTTGTTCACAAGCTCCATTAGGCTTGGTCCAAGGTGGAACGTTCAGGGATGTGCCGCGCACATCCAGCACATCTCGGAACCTCTCACCTTGACCTTACCCTGGTGCAAGAGTCTACTGGGAGCATTCAGCGTGGTGGTCTCGCCGCACGGCAAGAGAAGGACAACGCACGATGGCGATTGGCAGAGCGGTCGCTTCTTCCGCCCAGCGTCGCGCCGCGTACCTGGGCATTTTGCGACGACGCGTGCGCCCCGGGAGTGGCTCGACGGTGGCCTGGCTACGTCGGCGAGGGTCGTATCCAATGCCTGACCTGATCGCACTGTTCGCGGGGGTGCGTTTCGTCGTCGTCGGCGGGACGGCGACGAGCCTCTATATGCCAACGCGCACGACCGAGGACGTGGATGTGCTGATCTCGGCCGCGGATACCGCCGCCGCGGAAGACGCGCTGCGTCGCGCGGGAGCGACACTGCAAGGCCGACTCAGCATCGGCGGCACGTCCTGGCGTCTCACCAGCGGCGAAATCCTCGACGTGCTCACCTCGAGCGCCCCCTGGATCGACGACGCGCTGCACCACCCGAATCGCGATGCCGCGGGCCTGCCCATCATTGCCTTGGCCTACCTCGTGCTGCTCAAACTGGAAGCTAGCCGCGGTGTGGATATCGGAGACCTCACGCGCATGCTCGGCGGGGCGACTGAGCCGGCGCTGGCGCCGGTGCGCGAGGCTGTCCGAACGTACCTACCAGATGCGGTTGACGACCTGGAGAGCCTGATTCAGCTCGGCCGCCTGGAATACGAGGAGGCAGCCGGATCCACGGACGACAGTCCAAATTCGGGGAACAGTCCGGCCGGCTGAACGCTAAGCAAGTGTCAGGATTGCGCGAGGGCGTCAATCGTCTGCCAGATCGCGGTCTCCATCAACAGCAGTTGCTGCTCCGACGCGCCCCAGCACGCGCGGAACCAGTTGGTGGTCTGTTCGTCGCGATAGTAGGGAGTTGGTGCGCCACGTCCATCGACGCCGCGGTGCCGGCTGGCTCGTGGGCGTGCGGCACACAAAATCAGACCGCACTCTTCTCTGAGCGTGGTATGGCGGGATCGGTCACGGTCAGGGCATAGACGCGTTCACCCGTGAACTGCCGAAGACCATCGACCGCCAGCAGATTGGAGCGGGCGCGATCTTGCTGCCAGCGGTCGATCTGCTGGCGTACCTGCCACGGCATGGCCAGCCAGTGAGCTCGCTCCATTCAGCGCGAGCGCGCCGCGAGTGCGGCCGTGCCGTGAGGTCCCATTGCAGAGGTGGATCGAGCCTGATCCTGGACCTGCTCGGCACGAGCGTGATACGCGCGAAACGGCTCCAACCCGAACTCCTTGATGATATCGGCTACTGACAGGGACTGGTCATTCGACTGTACGGTGAAGACGTGCTCCTCGGTGAAGGTCTCCATGGTCACACGTCGACCAAGACGCGTCGTCATGTCAAGGAGCTTGGACGCATTCTGATCGGTGTGGAAGACCTGCTTTTCCAGGTCGATCTCGAGCGTGGCCAGGCGACTGAAGCGGCTGGTCGAGGTGAGAGGTTGGCCGGTGATGTCGATCACCCGGGAATGATACGACCAGACAGAGCTCACGACATAATAGAAGTTGCGCCAGGCGTAGGTCTGCAAAGGGAACCCGCCGTCGTACGCCGATGGCCAGAAGACGATTTCAGCGCCGAGCGCGCCGAGCTCATCCCAAACGGCGGGCCAGCCGATGTCGTAGCAGATCGCCAGCCCGACTCGCCCAAAGTCGGTCTCGAAGACCTGGACCTTCTGGCCGGGAACGATACCATTCTCGATCTCGCCGATCGTCGGATGGACCTTGTCGTACTGTCCGACGAGCCGCCCCTGGCGGTCGATGATCACGGCGGTGTTGATCAACTGACCATCGCGGTTCTCGGGCAGCCCGGCGATCACGTACATCCCGTACTGGCGAGCCTTCGCGGCCAATCGGTCGAAGACGGGTCCGGGGACGGTCTCGGCCAGCTCACGAGTTCGCACGCCGGGCAGTCCCGTCCGTGGATACACCTCCGGGAGGCAAACGACGTCCGCGTGGCAGCTACCAGCGGCATCGACCAGGGCATCGCCGAGGTCGAGATTGCGCTGAAGACTCGTGTCCGTTGGCAGTCCGAACGATGTGGTAGCGACGAAGACCTTGCGCGGCATGCTGATTCCTCCAGTTTTCCGTTGTCTGCGTATGGACCGAAGTTTAGCGTCCGGCGAGCCCGCTAAGGGTCGACATCCCTTCGATGAAGAACTGTTGCGCGGCGAAAAAGACCAGGATCATCGGGAGAGTCATGAGGACTGCGCCGCCCATGATCAGATCCCAACGTGTGTTATAGAAGTTCTGCAGCCCGCGAAGCCCGAGCGCCAGAGTCTCGTTTGTTACCGAGTTCAAGTAGATCAGCGGGGCGAGAAAGTCGTTCCAGTTCCAGATGAACGAGTAAATC
This sequence comes from Chloroflexota bacterium, assembly GCA_035534795.1. GTDB lineage: Bacteria > Chloroflexota > UBA6077 > FW602-bin22 > CADDYW01 > JAJPKB01. The sequence goes on along the minus strand of DATLRG010000661.1, from coordinate 3,407 downwards.
ACAATCGCGCCTATGAGCGCAGTCGACATGGGTAGCATGAGACTCCACCAGATGCGCCAACTGCTCGCGCCATCGACGCGGGCGGCCTCATCGTACTCGCGCGGGATCGTCCGGAAGTGCTGCCGGGCGAGGAAGATGAAAAATGGCGTGCCGAACCATGACGGGACAATCAGCGGGAAGAAGGTGTCGATCCAGCCGAGGTAGCGGAACAGGACGAAGCTCGGGATCAGCGTCACGATGCCAGGCAGCATCATCGTCGCCAGGCAGAGGCCGAAGAAGAAATCTCGCCCCGGGTAGCGCAGGCGGGCGAAGGCGTATCCTACTAGCGTCGAGCTCAGTACCGCTCCAAGCGTGGCGGCGCCGGTCACAACGACGGAGTTCCGAAACCAGAGCAGAAACGGGACGGTATTGAAGAGATCGACGTAGTTTGCGGGCCGCGGGTGAGTCGGATACAACGAGGGCGGATAGGTAAAGATCTCGCCCGACAGCTTCAAAGACGTACCAACCGTCCAGGCGAACGGAAAGATCATCGAGAGGCCGAAGACGAACAGGAGCGCGTAGGCTGCGATCCAGGCCCACTTCGTCACGGGGTCGTCGGACCCGTGCTTCGCACGGCTTGTCGTCTGGGTGGCGATTCCTTGTTCCACCGGGCTTCCTCTCCGTGTTGGCGACTAATCGCGGGATTCTTCGTAGTAAACGAGTCGTCGCGCAACCGCGAACTGAATCAGCGTGAAGGCGAGTACGACGACGAACAGCAGCCAGGCCATGGCCGAGGCATACCCCATTTTGAAGAATTGGAAGGCGCTGTTGTACAGGTACAACACGAAGAACATTGTGCTGTTCGATGGACCACCCGCGGTGGCGATGAAGGCCGACGTGAAGACCTGAAAACCACCGATGAAGCCGGTGATCACGACGAAAAAGAGCACGGGCGACAGAAGTGGCAGCGTGACGTAACGCAGGCTTGACCATCTATCCGCGCCGTCGATGACCGCGGCCTCGTACATTTCCTTGGGGATCCCCTTCAAGCCCGCCAAGAAGATCGGCATCGATCCGCCGACTCCCCACAAGTACATGAAGATCAATACGGGTTTCGACTCATTGGGGTCTAGCAGCCACAGTTGTTTCGGCAAACCCAGGCCCTGAACGAGGAAGTTTGCTAGCCCAAAGTCCGGCTGGAAGATGAGAACCCAGAGAAGCGTCGCCGCGACGACCGGCGTGATGGACGGAAGGAAGTACATCGTACGGAGGACGCGGACGCCCTTCAGGTCGAGGTTCATCAAGAGACCCAGCAGAAGACCGAAGAATGCATACAATGGCGTCGACACAAATGCGTAGAACGCGGTGTTGACCAGCGAGGTCGGGATGAGGTCGTCCTGGGTGAACATCGTCACGTAGTTTTGCAGGCCGATCCATTTCGGCGGTAGCAGCATTTGCCAGTCGGTGAAGGACAGGACCAGAGAGGCCACCATCGGTCCGACGAGCAGCACGATGAAGCCGAACAGCCATGGTGCCATCATCAGATAACCGTCGCGCATCTCCGCGCGTGCGAGCGCGGAACGACGCCGGACTCTGCCGGCGGGCTTTCCGCTCTGGACATCGGACGACAGACCAATGCTCACGGCGAGCTCCTCCGGAGTTGGTCGCGAATCGCTGGGCTTGCCAGGACAACCGCGACCACGGTGGGTCCTGGATGGTGCCTGAGCGGCGTCATCGGCGTAGGGCAGCCTGCCTGCTGCCGCGCCCGAGCACGACAGCAGGCAGGCTGCCCTACGGGACCAACCAACAGTCCGTTCGGGCGCCCATCAATCGCAGCACCGTTTACTGCTGCAAGTTCTTCTGCCAGTTTGCAACCAAGGGATCGATCTTTTGCTGGATCGCCGCAGCCGTATCCTTGGCGTCGCGTCGGCCAATCCATAAAGCGTCTGTCTCGTTGACGATCATCTGCTGCCATTGGTTCCACCCCGGAACGAACCACCAGCAGGCCACCCCGTGCTTATCCACCTGGTCGTAGAACGCCGCGACGAAGTTTGCGGGCTTGTGATCGGTCGGCCAGCCGTACTGAGCCATTGACTTTCGGGACGGGAACCACACCCCGTTCACGCCGAGGTACTTCTGAGCCTCGTCGCCGACCATGTACTTGGTAAAAGCCCACGCAGCGTCTGGATGTGGCGACTTATCAACGACGACGAATCCCTGACCGCCAACTTCCTGGGCCGCTGTCGGAGATTCCGGCAGATTTACGACGTCCCAGTTCGTCACCTTGACACCAGGTTGGTGAAGATAGGCGATCAAACCGATCCACTGGAAATCCATCGCATACTGGCCGCTGGTAAACGGCTGAACACCTCCAGCCTGCATCGCGGTGTTTTCGGCAGGGCTTGGCGAGACATGGTCTTTGTTGGTAAGATCGGCAAACCGTTGCATTGAGGCGATTCCCTCAGGTTCGTTGAACCGAGTCTTCGTCAGTTGCTGGTCGAAGTACTCGGCTCCATTATAACCGCGATAGGCATTGTAGAATCGATAGATGCTGTTGTCATAATTGAATCCCCACTGCCGAACGTTGCTCGGATCAAAACCGGACTCGCCAGGGTGCTTGCCACCCTTATCAATCGTCAGCTTCGCCGCTTGGGAGAACACATCGTTCCAGGTCCATTTCGGATCTGGATATGTGAGGCCGGCTTGATCGAACGCATCCTTATTGTAGTAGATCGCACTCGATCCCATGTCGATCGGCATGCCGTAGAGCTTTCCTCTCCAACGCTGCTCATCGAGCCGTGCTTTGTAGAAGTCGTCCATGTTGATTGTCTTGTCCGCGGATACGTACGGGTCGAGATCCTTCAACAAGCCGCGCAGGGCAACGTCGTCTATCTCGGTATTGTCCATCGACGTGCCGTCTGGCGGCTGACCGCCGGCCGCGAGAGTAATCAGCTTCGGCATCATCTGGCCGTACGGTGTCGCGATGCCGTTCCACTTGATGGTCGGGTTCTCTTTCTCGAACTGTGCGACCAGTTGCTGGAATCCACCCGTCCAGAGCACCCCAGTGAAAAAGTGTAGGTAGTTCATCGTCACGACTTGCCCGCTCTGCACTGGGGCCTGCGCGGCAGGGCTGGCAGCGCTCGTCGCGGCTGCCGTGGCCTGGGCCGGCTTCGCCACCGTCGGCGCGGCCGACGACTGAGTGGACGCCACTGCTGTTGGCTTCGCGAGAGCGGTCGTCGGCTGGGCGGCTGCAACAGCCGCCGGAGTACCCGATGTCGACGGCGCCGCGCCTCCACCACAGGCGGCTAAGAGAGGGATACTCGCGAGTGACACCGCCCCGAGAACGCCAACTCGCAGTGCGGTCCGGCGGGACAAAACGCGCTCAGCCTGCGTGGTCTCTTGCATCGCAACCTCCGATTCCTTTGCTC
>DATLRG010000660.1:0-12344 GCA_035534795.1 Chloroflexota bacterium | reverse complement strand
GGTCACCGGGTGGTCGCCAGTGATCATGATGGTCCTGATGCCCGCCTGTTGACAGCGCGCCACGGCCGAGATCGCCTCGGGCCGCGGAGGATCGATCATGCCTTGCAGACCGGCGAAGACCAGCCCGCGTTTGATGTCGCGGTGATCGATCTCGTCGACACCTGGTGCGACCGGACGATACGCCATCGCCAGGACCCGGAGCCCGTCGGATGCGAGCCGCTCGAACTGTTCGAGCGCAAGCCGTCGATCCACGATACCGACTCCGCCTCCGGTATCGGCAGCGTCGCACATGGCCAGGACGCGCTCCGGAGCGCCCTTCACAAAGATAATCCGCTCCCCGTTGTGGGCGTGCAAGGTGGCCATATATTGTCGCTCCGACTCGAAAGGAAGCTCGTCGAGCAGAGGGTAGGAATCTCGTTCTTGCTCTTCGGCTAGTCCTCCCTTCATCGCCGCGACGATCAATGCCCCCTCGGTGGGGTCTCCATCAACCTGATACCGACCGTCTGCTCGGTAAATGGACGAGTCATTGCAGAGCAACCCGATCCGCAAGGTCATTTCCAGTGCTGGGTGATCGCGCAGGCTCACCGTACGGCTGTCGTGACAAATCTCACCCTCTGGCGCATACCCAACGCTCGTCACTTCGAAGGATTGCCCCCCCGCCACGATCTTCGTCACGGTCATCTCGTTCTTGGTCAGTGTGCCCGTCTTATCCGAGCAGATCGTCGTGCAACTTCCGAGCGTTTCGATCGCGGGGAGTTTTCGGATGATGGCGCGGCGCTGGGCCATCCGCCAGACGCCCACGGCCAAAGCCACCGTGATGGTGACGGGCAGCCCCTCGGGAATCGTCGCGACGGCCGTTGCGACAGCGGTGAGAAAGATGTCGGTGACGTTCTCGCCGCGCAGGAAGCCCAGGACGAAGACAAGTGCCGTGACGGCAAGCACGAGCAACGCAATGACGCGGGCAAAGCGGCGAAGGCGCGTCTGCAGCGGGGACTCGACCTCGCCGACCTGGCGCACCTGCGCCGAGATCTGTCCAAAGACCGTTTGCATCCCGGTGGCGACGACGATCCCCGCGCCACGGCCTCCCACGATCGTCGTCCCCATAAAGGCCATGTCGTGCTGGTCTCCCGGCGGTGCCTCCGGATCGAGGGCTGGCTCGGGCGACTTCGCTGCTGGCAAGGATTCACCGGTCAAGATCGCCTCGTCGGCCCGTATCTCGAATGTACGGAAGAGACGGAGATCGGCCGGCACTCTGAAACCTGTCTCGAGAAGGACAACATCTCCCGGGACGAGCTGCATAGAGGGAATCTGTCGCTCCACCTTGTCCCGCAGCACCCGCGCTCTTGGTGCAGTTAGGCGCGCGAGCGCGCTCATTGCCCGCTCTGCTTTGTGCTCCTGAACGAAACCGACGATCGTTTGCAGGACGACGACCGCGAGGATCAGGCCGGCGTCGACGTACTGGCCCAGAGCGATACTGACAGCGCCGGCGGCGAAGAGAACGTAGATGAGGGGGCTACGTACCTGGCGGATCAGGATCAGCAAGGGAAGGGAGCGTTCATCGGTGGCGAGTTGGTTCGGACCGAACCTCTCCCGGCGGTGCTCTGCTTCCGACGTGGAGAGGCCGTCGTACCAGGTATGGAGTCGGGCTAAAACCTGGTCGACTGGGAGTTGGTGCCACGATGTCGAGCCGGGTTGGTTCGTCGAGAGCATCGGACATGTTCCTCTCTCGGTGGTGGTTGGAGAAGACAGGCAATGACCGTACCTCCGGCATCGTCCTTGAAGAGAATTTCCTGGGACCCGTCCGTTGGGCAACGTTGCTGGCATCGCTCTTACCAGCCTATCCGCTCATGGTCGCCGTCGCTATCGGTGTACTCGTCCGTCTGACGTTGGCGTCGGCCTTTGGCGTCGTCTTCGTCATCTTCCTCGCCCTACTGGGACAACTCCAGGCGTCGGCGGGTCGGCTCCTCGTGTACGGTTCGGGGTATGGCTGCGCCCTATGGGTGGTGAACTTCCTCGGCGTCGCAGCCCTGCTCTTTCCTCGGTTCACGACGGTCAACCAGTTCTGGATCGGCTTCGTTGCCCACACCTTCTTCTACGGCACCGCCCTCGGCGCGTGCGTCGCACGGGCCTGTGCGACGATTCCGATGGTTGCCACGCGATGAGCGCGTCGGTGACGCTGACATTCCTGATGTCGCGCACGTCACCGAGTGTGCAATGACACACATCCGCGGGGACATTGTCTCGAGAACCGTCCTTTCATGTCTCCGTCGCTTGGTCATCATCCCGGGCCGTGCGAAGGAGCATGACCGGGCACGGCGCTCCAGTGACCACGCCCTTCACCACTTTGGCGTGGGCGGCGTCCATGCGGCCGCGCCACTCCAGAACGATGACGTCGGAATCGTGCTCACTGGCAAACCGGAGGATCTCGGTCGCGGGATCGCCGCGGCGCACAAAGAGGCGCGTTGGGGTGGGCAGTGGATAGCTGCCGAGGCTGGTGCCGAAACGCGCGACGAACTCGCGCGCCCAGGACGGCCACTCATACTGGGGCTGATCGACGTAGACCGGGGCCGTCAGCGTCCCCGGTTCGGACGGCCGTGGCCCGTGGGTGGCGACGTAGAGGATATCCACCTCGGCGCCGCCCAGCGCAGCGAATTCAAGAGCAGGGCCGATCACCGCGGCGGAGGAGGGTGCTCCGTCCAAAGGGAGGAGAAGGCGGTGGAGTTCGGTCAGCGACGCGATCTTGCGATCGATCTCCGGGCGCACCAGGAGAACGGGACAGGCTGCCGTCTGGATGACCTCTTCGGCGACCGGCCGAACGGTGCGTCCCTGATAGGCGGTCTTGCCGCGCGTCGTCATCACGATCAACATCGCGCACGTCTCACGGGCGAACCGCGCGATGGCGCCCGCGGCCGTGCCGACCAGCTGGTCGATCACCAGACCGTGGGTTTCACCGCGGCGCAGGTTGATCCGGCGGAGCAGGTCTTCCTCCGTGACCGACTGGTCGACCGCGTGGACGACGTGGATGGCGGCCCGGGCGATTCTGGCGACGAGACGGGCCACCGGCAGCGCGTCTTTCGCCTCGGTCGAGCCATCAAGGGGGACGACGATCAACCGAGTCCGCCCACTCCACGGAGACGCGTCCCGGGGGGTGATGATCGCCGGGCTACCCGCTCGTCGGGATCGCCGCGCTGGCCCGGTCATCGCACCACTTCCCGCCATGCGCGCCACAGGCCATCTTTCCTTTCGGCGCGGTACGTCCGGCCGGCCTCGACCATCGTGCGTCGCGCACCGTTCTCGCCGGCGAACACGCTCATGGGTTCTCCCCGTTCGAGCCGCACGTCGACCGTCGGTGGCTCGGCGCTCACCAACACCTGTAAGACACGGTTCCGCCATTGGGCGGCAAACCCCAGGCTCCGCCAGGACGGCAGCAGGCACGGATCGAACGCCAACCCGTCGTTCCGGCGGCGCATGCCGGCGAGCCCGAAGATAGTGGCTTGCCAAAGTCCTCCCATCGCGGCCAGATGCACCCCGCCGGCCGCGTTGCCCATGTTGTTGGCCAGATCAATCTCCGCTGACTGCCGAAGATACCGCTCCGCGAGGGTCTGGTCTCGCAAACCGGCGGCGACGAGCGCATGGATGCTCGGGCTCAATGAGCTTCCGTGGGCGCAACGCGGCTCGTAGTACCGGAAATTCGCGATCCGGACCTCTGGCGCAAAGCTGTCCCAGAGCAGATGCATCAGTAAGACAACGTCCGGCTGTTTGATGATCTGGGAACGGGCGACGCGCTCACGCCCGAGGATCAGGTCGATCGGCGCCGTCCGTGGCTCATAGGCGGAGAGGTCGATGTCGTCGAGATGGAAGTAGCCGCGGAACTGCTCGATGAGGCCGGTGGTTGGATCGAGACCCGTGTGCATCTTCTCGGCGACCGTGTGCCATCCGTCGGCTTCCTCCACCGCGATCTCGATCTGATCCGCGAGGGCTCGCCAGCGGTCTGGCCAACGCTCGCGCAGAGTTTGCACGGTGTCGGCGCCCCGCTTTAGATTCCAACAGGCCATGGCGTTTGTATAGGCATCGTCGTCGACGGATTCGTGGTACTCGTCCGGGCCGATAATCTTTTCAATGTGGTAGTAGTTGTCGTCGCCCAGGCGCACCCGGCTCGCCCAGAAGCGGGCGGTCTCCAGCAGAATCTCAGCGCCGGCTTCGCGAAAGAAACTGTCGTCGCCGGTGGCTCGCCAGTACTGCCAGACGCCGTACGCGACGTCGGCGCTGATGTGGTGCTCGAGGTCGCCAGTGACGATTCGGATCATCTCCCCATCGGGAAGGACGACCCACGACGGTGACGCCTCGTCACCGCTGTCCGTCGACTCCCAGGGATACAGCGCCCCGCGGAATCCCAACGCCTGTGCCTTCTGGCGCGCTCCTGGCAACGTACGGTAACGGTACATCAGGAGGGCCCGCGCCGATGGCGGATGGGTGTGGGTGAAATACGGCAGCATGTAGATCTCGGTGTCCCAGAAGACGTGCCCCTTGTAGGCAGCGCCGCTGAGTCCGCGGGCACCGATCGATACACGTTCGTCGACCGGGTTCGACACGGCGATGAGGTGATAGGCGGCGAAGCGGATCGCGCGCTGGATGTCGTCGTCCGCGCCGATCTCGACGCTGGCGGACTTCCAGCGATCGGCCCAGGCCGCCGCGTGCTCCTCGATCAAACGATCAGCGCCCCGGGCCACGAGTGTTGGGAGGTGGGCCTCGACCAGATCCGACGGGTTCGCGCCATCGCGCGACGTGTAGACCGAGACTAGCTTGTCGACGCGGTAGGTCACGCCGATCTCGGCGTCCCACTCCCAGCGCTCGCCCACCCACCGATCCCCCTCGACGACCCGGTGGTCGACGTCGATCGATCCAGGCGCCCGAAAAGCGCTGCGCGCACCGAAGACGAGCACAGCATCGCCCACGGCATGCTGGACAGCCACGATGGACCGCTCCGACTGGACGATTGTTGTGGCGGATCCGGGCGGCTCGTGACCCTCGCCAACTTTACCGACCTCGATCAGGGTCGGCCCGCCGGTCCGCGGCGTTTCCGACGATCTGCCCAGCGATGACGCAGGATATTGGTTCGGGCCTTCGGCGACGTAGTGCGCGAACGCCGCGTCCGCGACGCTCCCATCAAGGACGCTTTCGACCGCGATGCGTGCACTGTAGTTCTCCGGCGTCAGAAAGACCGTCTCGACCAGCGCATGCCGATCGGCGAGCGAGACGAGTCGCCGGAACCACAGGCGCGTGACGCGCCCGGCGGCATCGGCAAAGCGCCAGGTGTGCTCGAACAGCCCGCGTCGCATGTCGAGGAGCCGTCGATGCTCCCGCGTCTCCCCGCGGTCCAACCGCACTTCTTCGTCCTCGACGAAGATCCGGAATTCGGCCCAGTCGGGCGCGACGACGAGATCTTGACCGCTCGACCTTTGGGTATAGATGCCAGCGACGAACGTCGCCGGCTCGGCGAGCGGAGCGTGCTCGTGGACCGAGCCACGCGTCCCAACGTATCCGTTGGCAATCGCGAAGAGGCTCTCGACCTCGCGCTCACGCGCGGGCTGGTAGTGGTCTTCGAGGAGGAACCAACCGGGTTCGGAGGACAGGGGGTCGGGACGGACGGCTTGGGCAGACGCGGCCTCGACTTCCGGCGTCCACAATCCCGGGCTTGGGCTCCCCGGGTGATCGGGCGGCGACCGGAAGTCGGTGTGTCCTCGTTGACGCAGCGCGACCTGCTCGTCCAGGAGCGACCGGAAGCAGGTGGGGCCGCCGCCCAGGTGGAGAACGCCGGACGGCACCCCGTTCGGCTCGGGACCGACCGAGACGAACACCGCGCCGTGAGCGACCGGCACCATCATCCGTGCGTCACTTCCTTCGAAACCAGCAATCGGCCCGAACTCGTCTCCCCCGATCAAAACGTCGCGGGCGGCGATGCCGTGTGCCGCGGCGACGTGACGCATCATCCAGTCGATCGAGTCGCCCTTGTCGGTCAGCCCGACCTCGACGTGCTTAACGTCGGTCGTGACCCGGACGTCGGGCAATCCCTTTTCACGGGCGACCTGGACGGTGAGATCGAACACCTCGTGCAAGCCAGCCGACAGTCCGCCCCCGGCCAGACGACGCTCGACCGCGGTCAGCAACGCGCCAATCTCGGATTTCGCGGGGTTTGCCCACTCGGGGACGGGAATCACGTCGATCTTGCGACGGTTGAGGCGATTGCGGATCACGCGGATGGGGAGGCCGGTGCGTCGCTCGACGGTCTGGCGGACCGCTTCCGCGATCCCGGTGAGCAGGCGGTTTTCCCTTGGCGTCGCCACCCGCTTCCAGATGAGGACCGGGCGCGAGTCGGCGTCGAAGCCATAGACCTCCGAACCGCGATTCGCACACACGAAGAGGCGCTGCTTGTGCGGACCGACAATCCGGCTGGAAAGCTGGCGATCGACGTTCGGGAAGTTCGTGCCGGTGATCACGACCACGTAGTCGCCGCGCTCGAGCACGCGGTCGAGCCGTTCGCGGACGGGCGTGGCGTCTTCCTGGCGGTCGACCACCGCCGTTCCGTCCCAGTCGAAAGCGATGATCTTAAACGGTCGACCGAGCACGTCGACCGACACTCCCCGGGCCTGGCAGCCACGGAGCAAGGGGCGTTCGCTCAGCGGGCAACTCCCCTCGCGGACTGATTTTGTGGTCCTCGCACGGCCAACCGCGTCACGCGTACTTGTGGCATCAGTCGGGCGATGTCGGCCGCATCACCCAGCGCCGTGCCGGGGACCATGGCCGTTGCCGCGCCCGCGGCCGTGCCGAGACGCAGCCCGGTGCTGATGTCTTCCCCACGCGCGATGCTGATCGCCAGCCCGGCTACCATCGAATCACCCGATCCGACGGTGCTCCGACGCACGATCCGCGGGGGAATGGCGTGCCACACCGTGTCGTCCTGGAGACAGATCGCTCCCTGCGCTCCCATGGAGATGACGACGACCGCGGCGCCCATGGCGTGGATCTCTTGGGCCGCGCCAACGACGGACGAAAGGTCGGTCAACGGGCGTCCGACGAGCTGCTCGGCTTCGGCAACGTTCGGTTTGACGAGGTATGGGTGGGACCGGACGCCAAGACGCAGAGGCTCACCGGTCGTGTCCAGCATCGTCTTGGCGCCGGCCGAGTGGGCCAGAGCGATGTAGTCGGCATAGACGTCGTCCGGGGCGCCGAGCGGTAAACTTCCCGCGAGCACCAAGACCGGCTTTACCAGGAGCCATGGGCGGACCTGTGCGGTGAGGTGGTTGATCCGTTCGATACTGACTTCAGGCCCGCGGTCGTAGAAGCTTGTACCACGGCCGGTCGATTCGTCGAAGATCGTCACGTTGAGACGCGTTTGTCCGGGAACTTGGACAAAGTGACTCTGGACCCCCTCCTTCTGGAGCGACCGTTCGACGATCTCACCGATTTCTCCGCCAAGGAAGCCGAAGGCGATGGAGGGCCAACCTAGACGGTCGGCCAGGCGCGTGACGTTAATCCCTTTGCCTCCCGGATCAAGCAGCGACTCCTGAACGCGGTTGACCTCGCCCGTCGCGATTTGGGGCATACGGATGGTCTTGTCGACTGCTGGGTTCAGGGTCAGGGTAACGATCACGTCATCCTCATCGACGCGAGTCGCAGATTGCACACGCGCCAGGAAAGACGGCAAGACCCATGCCGGGGTCATCCGTGATCCGGGACAATGCGTCATCTGTGCCCATCGTCCGGCCTGGCAAACGCCTCGCTCCCGCGTTGGGGGGCGATGACCTCGTGCCGGAGGTCGAAGCTGCGCCAGTTGACGGCGGTGAGGGCCATCGTCCCCGGGCTTCGGCAGCCTGAGGGTAACGCTGCTCACTGGTGGGACTCTGGGCCTCCCCTTTCGCACCATATCTCCGGTTACCACCGTCGACGTGGACCCCCGATGCAGTGCTCCTGGTTTGCTCTCGACCGTCGAAATTGGCGCCTTCGTGGCGCAATCCCCGTCGGTTGCCCTACGACCGGGGCCATTTAGAGCCTATCCGAATAACCTGCTATGATATCAGGTATGAACGAGCAAGAATCCAAACCCCGAGCGCGCGCGCGAACGCCGAATAACCGGACGACGACGGGTTTTCGGATCAGTGATGCCTTGTGGGCCATCCTCCAGCCGCTGCTGCCGATCCGGGTCAATACGCATCGGTTTGGCGGTGGGCGACCGCGCGTGGCGGATCGGGACTGTGCGAACGCTATTTTCTATGTTGTGCGGACCGGGTGCCAGTGGCAAGCGCTGGATCAAACCGAGTTGTGCGCGCACTCGACGGCGCATGATCGGCTCCAAGAGTGGGTGCGAGCGGAGGTCTTCCTGAAGCTGTGGCAGGCCGGCGTGGCGACCTTTGACGAATTGCAAGGGATCGACTGGGGCTGGCTCGCGCTGGATGGGGCGATGACGAAAGCCCCGTTGGGCGGGGAAAAAAACCGGCCCGAACCCGACCGACCGGGGCAAGAGCGGCGTGAAACGGAGCGTGCTGACGGAGGGGCATGGCGTGCCGATCGGGGTGGCGGTGGAAGGAGCGAACCGCCATGACATGAAACTGGTGCGCCCGACGATCGAGCGGGTCATTCTGGACCGTCCGGAGCCGACGGAGGAACGGCCGCAAGGACTGTGTTTGGACAAAGGGTATGATTACACCGACGTGCGGGAGGTCCTGCAGGAATTCGGCTTTGCCGCGCACCTTCGGGCGCGGGGAGGAAGCCAAGACGCTGAAAACGGAAGCGGGATTCCGGGCCCGCCGGGGGTGGTCGGACGCGCGCATTCATGGATGAATCGCTTTCGCCGCCTGCTGGTCCGCTGGGACAAGAAGCCGCAGAATTACCTGGCGTTTCTCCACTTCGCCTGTGGCTTGATTGCTTTCAGGACTGCGGGGTTATTCGGATAGGCTCTAAGTGCGCTCACGAGGCGCCGGGAAGGGTCGAACGGACCAGGCAGAGCCGCGTTGTGCGCCACGCCTCGACGCCGAGCGTGCCGGTCACGAAGTCGGCGATCGATCAGCAGCCACAATCGGCTGCTCGAACCGTCAACAAAGCGGCCGACCGGGCAGCATAAGCCCTCTCGGGTTATTCTCTCCGACAGGCTGCTGGCGGCTAGCGGTAAGGACTGCCACTATGCCTGCTCACCAACACGTCGGTAGCACCCTTTGTGAGGCATCACCCTCACTTTCGGCAACACCTTCTATTGACGCACTACGCAGGTTGCCGAGAGATGTCGCTGGACTCCTCGAATCAAACGATCGTCCTCTGTGCTAGACTTGCCCCTGCCACGCCCGGCGGGCGCGTTCCAGGAGGCACGCTTTGACTCCCTACACGCGACAGGAAGTTTTCCTGCGACGGCTGATGGTTTCGGTCGCGTCGATCGCGGCCGTGCTGAGCCTCGCGACTCTGTACGGCGCCTACGTCGGGCCGTCGACGACGTTCTTCACCACACCGCCCTGGGTATCGAACACCGTCGCGGGCCTTGGCCTGATCGCGCTTCTCGCGTGGTTTGCCGCCGGCGACGTTCGTCGCTTTCGATCGATGGCCCGCGTCCTGGTCGGTGGTCTGGCGCTCGCCACGCTGGCCTCGATTGTGCTGTCGGCCAGCCCGCGTGCCGCGCCTTTCGTCTTCCTGTTGTACGCCAGCGGCGCTGTCGCCGGTGTGATGACGCTGACGCTCGCCGCGGTGCTGCGGTCGACGAAAGAGGTCCCGGGCGTCTATCCCTGGATGACCGACAAGCCGATCACGGTTGCCGAGCGCATTGGTCAGATCGTGTTCGGCGTCTTTGGTGGACTATCGCTGATCGCGGCGGTCCTGAGCGTCGTCTTCTCCTTCGACGGGTCGATCGCCAGTCTGCTGTACCAGCCGGTGTTCGTCGCCGGATCCGTGGTAAAGATGGCGCTGCTGGGGGCGTTCGCGCTGCTTGCTGCACTCCAGATTCGCCAGAACGTCGACATGGTGGTCTTGCTGATCCTGGGCCATCTGGTTTCGCTCGTGGCGATCGTCGTGACGTTGCTCGGAATCGACCGCTTCGGGACGACAACATTCGTCATCGCAGGCACGACGCTCTCCTCGAACCAGATGATGCAGGGCGGCCTGTTGATGGATGGTGCCATCGCCATCGCGTTCAGCGTCTTGCTCGTGGCGATGAGCCAGGCGCGGCTCGACTACCTCGGCTTCATGGATCCGCTCGAGTTTCGCACTGTCGAAGCTCTCGCCGACTGTCTCGTCGAGGGCGTCGCCGAGAACGTTCCATCGCACCGCGTGGCCCTTCGTCTCGACCGCTATCTTAGCTCGTTCCCGTCGACGCGCCTCACGGTCACGCGGTTCGCGATCCTCGGCCTCGAGCTCGCTCCGCTGCTGTCGCTGCAGCCTCCCTTGAGCTATCTGTCGCCCGTGCAGCGGCGCGAGTTCATCAACCGTCAGTACAAACAAGATATCGCCGCGCGGCGGGGCCGCCACCCGATTCTGGACGTGCTCCAGGCGGCGATGCGTGTCGCGATGCAGGGCGTGTACATCGGCTATTACAGCGAGCCGACCGTCCAGCGCAGCATCGGCTACGCCCCGTTTTCACAGCGCTACGCGGACTACAAGAACGTCAAGCCAATCCGGAAGTATCCAGCGCTCACCGTCACGACCCCGGCAGATCTGCGCCGGCAAGGAATCGACGTCATTCCAAATGCCGACGTCGTGATCATCGGTTCGGGTGCCGGTGGCGCGATCCTGGCCGAGCAACTCCTCGGGCAAGGCCGGGACGTGCTGCTCCTGGAGAAGGGGCTGTACGTCAATCCCGACGAGTTCACCGAAGACGAAGTCGACATGATCGGGCGCCTGTACAGCGATGGCGCGTTGCAGACGTCGCAAAGCTACCGTTTTCAGATCATTCAGGGCAACTGCGTTGGCGGCTCGACCGTCGTCAACAACGCGGTGTGTTTCGATACACCGGAGCGCGTCCTCCAAGCCTGGAACGATCCGCACGGATCGAACGCCGGCATCGACGTCGCCACCTTCCGTCAAGCTCAGCAGACAGTCAAAGAGCGACTGGCGATCCAATCGATCAGGACGTCGACGACGACCCGCCCGTGGCAAGACGTTCTCAATCCGGGCGATCGGGTCGTCGAGGCCGGTGTACGGGCACTCGGGCTGAAGCCGGGCGACGACTTCGACGTCGTGCGCGCGAACATCGCCGACTGCCTCGGCTGTGGGTATTGCAACATCGGCTGTAAGTACGGTCGCAAGCTGTCGATGCTGGACGAGGTGCTCCCCAAGGCCCAGAGCGAGCACGGCGCCGACCGACTTCGCATCTTCTCCGAGGCGCAGGCAGTCGAGCTCGGTGGAGGCGGCAGAAACATCCGGGAAATCGTCGTCCAGCTTCGCGATGGTCGCCGCCTGCTGATCCGGAATCCCAAGACAGTCGTGGTCAGCGCAGGAACCATCGCGTCGAGCTGGCTCCTGATGCGGAGCGGAATCGGGGATGGCGAGCTACCGGTGGGGCGTCACCTCTGCTTCAACATGGGGAGCCCGCTCCACGGTTACTGGGCGCCGACGAACGGGAGTCATCTGAACAGCTTCGCGGGGCTCCAGATCGCCCACTACCTCGAGCTTTCCGATCTTCCCGGCTTCGTGTGCGAAACCTGGTTCAATCCGCCGGTGGCCCAGGCGATGGCCATGCCCGGTTGGCTGGATACGCACGACCGCAACATGCGACGCTATCGCGACCTGAGCGCGGTCGGCGTTCTCGTCGGGAGCGAGACGAACGCCTACGTTACCCCGGCCTTGCTCCTGCGCGGCACGCCCGACGTCGTCTACCGTCCGACTCGCCGCGACCTCGACACGCTCGTCGGGGCACTGATCTACCTCGGTTCCGCGATGTTCGCGGGCGGAGCCGAGCAGGTGATGGCATCCGCGATGAGCTACCGAAAGGAAGCCATCTTCTCGAAGCCTGACGAGCTTCAGGTCTTGCACAGGTTGGTGAAGAGCGACCGCGACATCATTCTCGGGACTGGTCACCCGCAGGGAGGCAACGCCATCAGCGGAACACGCGGCAAAGACCGCGGCGTGATCGACCCGGGCTTCAAGGTGTACGGGTACGACAACCTGTATGTCTGCGACGCGAGCGTCTTCCCGAGTCCGACGACCGTCAACCCACAGCTCACCGTGATGACGATGGCGCACTACGCGGCAGGGCTCATTCGGTGAAAAACTGGCCCGCCGGGCCAGTTTTCACCGAACTATTCCCAAATACCTCTGCTGAGATGACGTTAACCTCTGTCCACGGTGCGACCAGGATGGCGGTGCTG
>DATLRG010000659.1:0-12148 GCA_035534795.1 Chloroflexota bacterium | reverse complement strand
CAGTCCTTTCTGGGCGCGATGTCCCGCTTCTTCGGCCAGCCGGTCGGCCAATTGGGTCGTGTCGCCCTGAACTGCCACACCGATCTGGTTATCCTGGAATCCCAGACGCCGAAGCTCGTCGACGCCGCGCTCCGCCCGCGTGCAGGTATCGAACACCGCGACCAGCGTGGACCTATCCCGACAGACCAGACCCCAGCCTCATTCCGTGTTTCAGCGGCGTAGGCGCCCGGATCACCGGTCCCACGATCTCCGGGTTATTGCCAGAATCGCGTGATCGACGTGGTCATGGCGAAGACGGACACGGTAATGTCCCTCTTCGTCATGACCACGTCCGTATGCTGATTCGCCGCTAGGCTCGGGCCGCGCGCGTTTGGCGCGGCGCGGCGGCGTGCTCCTCGCGGCGTCCTCGCGAGACCTCGATCGCATTGCGGACGTCGCTGACGCCGGGAATGTACCAGGCATCGTCCCCGGTGGCGTGCTTGATCTGCTTGCTGACGACGGTGCCCGTTAGTGTGACCGTACCCGCCTCGGATTCCACGTCGATGGCGGCGTTGTAGGGAATCAGCGGGTCGGCGTCGATGGCGTCGTACACCATCTCGACGATCTCGCTATCCGTGGGCAGACCAGACATCGTGAACTGGGGCGAGTAGGTGCCACCCCACCGACGGCCTCCGCCGAGCCCCCAACCGAGGCTGGTCGGGCTCGACCACCACCAGTTCCAGGGATTTGGAGCCGACCAGGGCGCCATCGGGTTCGGCGCTCCCGCGGCCGGGGCGAAGGTGCCGGCCACCGCCGGCTGGCCCGCGAAGCCCTGGGAGGGTCCCAGCGAGCACCCGCACTGCGGGCAGCATCCACCGGCGGGTCCGGTGCCATAGGGAATCATGAGCAGCCTCCTCTTATGATCGCCGCCGATCGGCGGCTAGCTATGCCGGCTCGCCGGCGAGCGGACTTCTCGGGTCTCGGCTGGGCGTTCGCGGTGAGAGACGACGTTGATCTCGTTGTGAACGTCGAGAACCTGGGGGATCCACCAGGCATCGTCGCCAGCAGCATGCTTGATCCGCTTGTTCGACACGGTCCCGGTCAGAGTGACCACGCCGTCCTTCACGGCGGCGTCGATCTCGGCGTGCGGGGGAATCATCGGGTCGTCGTCGAGCGCTCGCTCGACGAAGTTCTGGATGTGCTCGTCGTCGGTCCGTGCCCCTCCGCCGACGATGACCGGGGCCACGTTTGCTGGGAATGGCCCATACCCGGAGAAGGGTGTCCACGCCGGGTTGAATGACCCCGGAAAGAAGTTGCCGTACGCCCCGTAAGGACTGGCATAGGGCCAGGCGGCCGTGGCCGGGCCATAACCGAAGTTCATCGCCACGCTGCATCCCTCCAAAGCGGACCAAGAATGCCTCGGTCCTCGACTGTGATTGCCAAGAGGGTCCAGGCAAGAGCCGGGCCACCGGCAAGCAAGACTGCCTCCGGTTCGCCTGGCTCGGCTCCGTGTTCGATCCCACACAGATTTTCGCGCGTCTTCCAGTACAACAGGTAGATCGTGCCTTTCGCGACGCCAGCCTGGCGCGCGACGTCGTCGATGGCGGTCTGGTTATAGCCCCAGAGCAGGATCAAGGCGACGGCCGCGTCGAGAATGCGCCGTGCCCGCTCCTGTCGCCGCAAATCGAGGTGTGCCGACGTGGACACGCGATTCAGGACCGGTTCGCGGCGGAGCACGAATCATTCAGGCAGAGTCCGGTCCAAGGTGCTATCCTGTGGTCGATCACACAACACTCCTGATGCCGAATGGAGTGAACCAACCAGCAAGTGACGAGAGGGAGGGCAGATGCAGTGGATGCAAGAGTCCCCGCCCGCCGTCAGCGGTCCGGGGCTCCTGGCCGAGCTTCCGGAGGATTTGCGCGAGCGGCTGAGCGTGGAAATGCGGCGGCGCAGCCTGGCCCCGGGCGAGGCCCTGGCGCTCGAAGACGAGCCATGCCCCGGTCTGTGCATCGTCGAGACCGGTCTCGTGAAGATCTTCAAGACCTCCGCGGGCGGGCGCGAGCAGGTGTTGCTGCTGGCTCGGCCCGGCGAGTCGTTCGCCGATGCCGCGGCCCTGACCGGGGACCGGATGCCGGCGAGCGTGGTCGCGGTCGATCCGACCACCGTGCGGATCCTCCCCGCTGCGACGCTGGAGCGCCTGCTGGCGGAGGACACCCGCTTCGCTCGCGCGGTCATCCGCCACCTCAGCCGGCAGCTTCAACACGTCGTGCAGTTAGTCGAGGATCTCTCGTTTCGTCACGTGCAGGGCCGCGTCGCCAAGGTGCTGCTCCAAGCCTGCCAGCCGCGACAGGGGATCGGCGCCGGTATCGGGCGGCGACCGATGACGCGGTTCGACATCGCCGAGATGGCTGGAACTGCCCGTGAGGTTGTTTCGCGCACGCTGGGCGTTTTCGAGGAACGGGGGCTGATTCGGATCGCGCACGGCCAGATCGAGCTGCTCGATGCAAAGGGACTGGAAGCCCTGGTCTGACGACATCACTCGGGCGCATGGCTGACGGTGCCCGGCAATCGGGGTGCGGATCAACCTCCTGTCGGGGAAGCTGTTGGGTCTGGAGCTGCCCTGGCGGGACCAGCGCCTGCTGGCCATCGTCGAGACTGACGGCTGCGCCGCTCTATGGCCGATAGAAGTGCTGCGACTCGACGAGAAACGCGCGGTTGAAGCGCGCCCGGTAGTTCTCCATCGCGGCGGTCGCGGCTAGCTCGACGAGCTGCGGCTCGCTGAAGTGGCGTCGCGCTTCGGCGAACACCGCGTCGGAGACGTCGGCCGGCGTGCTTGTCGTCCCTTCTGCGAAGGCGAGCGCGGCCTTCTCGGCCGGACTGAAGAGATCGCTCGTGGCCCAGTCCGCGACCGCGGCGATCTGGTCGGCTGACGCTCCGTTTTTGCTGCTCCCGACAGCATTCGTGTCCATTCAGAACGGGCAGCCCGCCAACTGCGCGACCCGCAGGCAGACCAGGGAACGGATCAGGGCCGGGAGCAGGCGGCTACGCGCGGGTGCCGCGCCGAGCGCCCGGCTGGCCTCGAGGATCGGCGGGCAGTACGCCTGGATGCCGGTGGGAATCAGCGACTCGCCGAAGGCCCGCTCGGACTGTTCGAGGATCGCGCGCACCTCCGGTGCGACCTCGTCTTTGGTCAACGGTCGAATCCGTGGCATGGTGTCATTCTCCGATCACAATAGATCTGGGGCCACGAGGCCCGGTTCGCAAGCCCCAGTATAACAGGACAGGAACAACCAGCAACTCAGCGCGATCAGCACCATCAGCCGGCGGGCGGGACGATCGACTGGGCCAGGCGCTCCAGGTCGGTCAGCAACCGGTCGAGGTTGATCGGTAGCGTTTCGGCGGCCTGCCGAATCGTCGCGCGTGGCGCGAACCGCTCGCGCACGAGTGGTTCGGCCAGCGGGGTAAAGCCGAGGTGGACCAGGAACGGCAGGGCTGCCGGGACCTGTTCGAGCAAGGATGCGATCGTCTGATCCGGATCGATTCGGTGGGGCGAATAAACGAACTGCGTGTTTGACGTTGCCATGGTCGATCACCTCGGCTCTCTTTCTCGCTGTCATCAGCGTACCCCCCGCGACACTGGCACCGCCGTGACTTTTGTCACAGCCGATCCGCTTGAAACCGGTATACTTTCTCGGAGAGTGAGAGGCGTGACCAGCCGATGCGTCGACGTGGCGATGCGTTCGACCTCACCCTGAGAGAGCCGAGAGCCTACATACCGATGAGTCACTGCCTCACCGACGCCCAGACCGGGGCAATGGCGGTCTTCACGACGGAAGGATCGGCACCACGAGATGGTGAGAAAAGACCAACTGATGCGCCATGCACCGGCGACCGGCCCGCACCCCACGACCGTGTTGCTCCGCCTGAGCGTTCTGCTCGGCGCCACGGCGGGGTTCACTCTGGGCTTCGCTTTGCTTGGGGCCATCGTGCTCGGGCGAGCGGACGATCTACCGTGGGCGGCGCTGGTCCAGGTCCATGGCCAGGTGCAGGTCGTCGGCTTCGTCGGCCTGTTCGTGCTGGGAACAGCCGCGCAGCTTCTCCCCGGTTTCCTCGCGCGCCCATTGACCCGACGCGGCCTGGTGATCCGCGGCGGCTCCCTCATCGCCGGCGCCCTGCTCCTCCGAGCGGTGGCCCAGCCCCTCGATCCGAGTCTGCTTCGGTCGGTCGGTCTCTGGCTCGCCGCGGTCGCCGAGGCCGGCGGCGTCGGACTGTGCCTTTACCGTTACGCCGATCTCGTCCGTCGCACGGTTCAGCCGCCGGACCTCTGGCGCCACCTGGCGATGATCGGGTTCGGCTTCCTCGGCCTGAGCGTCCTGCTGAACCTGGTCGCCACGGCGTTCCTGGCAACCGGGCGGGCCGTGGTGCCGGACTCGCTCGACGAAGCGCTGGTCCACCTCGAGCTCGCGGGGTTCGTGGTCTTCGTCGTGTTCGGGGTGAGCCGGAAGGTGTTGCCGCGCTTCCTGCTGCTCCAACCCCCACGGGATGCCTGGCTGCGCCGGGGTGCGGGGTGCTACCTCGTCGGCGTCATCCTGGTCAGCGCGGGGTATCTCCTCGGCGCCGTACCGACCGCGCCAACGCTGGGACGCGCGTTCCTGATCGTGGGCACCTGGCCGCAACTGGTCGGAGTCCTGCTCTTCCTCCACGGATTGAACCTGTACCGCCCGCCGGCTCGCCCCTCCGGAGCGCCCAACGTCACCGATCCGGTGCGACGGTGGTCGCGGCTCGCGTTCGCCTGGCTGGTGGTGGCGAACGGCCTGGCCGTGGTGTGGGCAACTCGGGCCTTCCTGGGCGGACCGCTCGCGACGTTCTTCGAGACCACCGCCGCGCGCCACGCCTTTGCCCAGGGCTTCGTCCTGACGATCGTCGTCGCGCTCGGATCGAGGGTCCTGCCGAGCTACTCGGCCTGGGCGATCCGGCGGCCGCGCTTGATCGAAGCGCTGATCAGCGCCATCACCCTCGGCGCCGCGCTGCGGGTCGCGGGCGAGCTGGTGACGGCGTGGGGTGGGTTGGCCGGCGAAGCGGTCGCCGGCGCTGGCGGGGCTTTCGCGGTCGTCGCATTCGGTGTGTTTGCCGTGGCTGTGTTCGCGACGATCGGCCGGACCCCGGGCACGGGGCGACAGACTCAGCAAACCCGCGGGTCTACGGGGTCGACGACCGTCCAGCGTTAGCCTGCTCCATTCCCCGGCGGCGCGGTGGGTTGACCAGGATTCACCTGATCGCGGTGAGGACCCCAGATGCCGGCGCGGCTATCGCCCCTTCGCCAACGGAAGCCAGACGGTGAACGTGCTGCCCTGTCCGGGGACGCTCTCGGCCTTGATGCGTCCCCCTTGTAGCTCGACGAGTTCCCTGGCGATGGCCAGCCCGAGGCCAACACCACCATCGACGCGGGAGCGGGTTTGGTCAACCCGGTAGAACCGTTCGAAGATGAACGGAAGATGCTCGCGAGCGATACCATCTCCGGTATCGACGACCGCGAGCCGAGCCCAGTGGTGCTCCTGCCGCAGACGAAGCGTCACCATTTCGCCTGGTGGAGTGTGCTTCACCGCGTTGTCCAGAAGGATCAGGAGGATCTGACGCAGGCGACCCAGGTCGCCATGTACCCAGACGTTGGGTTCCACGGCGATCGTCACCTGGCGATTACGCGCCCGGTCGAGACGATTCACCTGCTCGGCGGCTTCCTGGGCAACGTCGCTGAGGGCAACCGGCCCCAGCTCCGCTTTGAATTGACCGCTATCCAGTCGCGCCAATTGGAGCAAGTCCTCGATCAGGCGACCAAGGTGGTCCGTCTCGCGCCCGATCTCGGCGAGCAAGTCGGCATCGGCGTCGATCGCGTGATCCGGGCCCCGGGCCAGGACCTCGGTCGTCGCCTTGATTAACGCGACCGGCGTCCGCAGCTCGTGCGACGCATCGGCTACGAACTGCTGCTGGCGTCGAAAGGCCTGACGCGCTGGCGCGAGCGCCAGCTCCACCAGAAGGAATCCCCCGCCCGCCGCGAGCACGAGTCCAGCCAGCCCACCGAAAAGGAGGATGATCAACAGCTCGTGGAGCTCGTACAGCTGCGGCCCGAGTGACGTGCCAGCCTGCACCACGCCGGTGATTTGCCCGTGTTCAATCAGAGGAGTCGAGTAAACGCGAAGCGGCGTGCCCACCACGTCGACCTGCGCAAAGTTTGCCTGGCCGCTGAGTGCCAGGTCAAGAGAGGCCCGATCGGGGAAGCCGGGAAGCGCGACGCGCGCGTCGACCAGGACCTGCCCGTCAGGGCTTCTCACGAACAGGACGACGTCGGGAGCGTCGGGAAAGTACCCCTCGTGTTCGTCACGCTCGTGACGTGTGAGGAGGCCCTGCTGCTCGTGAGCGACCATCATCAGGCGCTGGTCGACGTCCTGGGCGCGCGTCCGTGCCACGGTGAGGTACACCAGCGCCCCGGCGATGAGGATGATGATCGCCGCGACGACGATGATCCAGACGAGCAGCCTCCAGCGCGTCGTGGCGAACGGGTCCCGAGGATCGCGCCAGTGCTGCCACCACGTCTGCACGGATTGAGAGGCGGATCGCAAGTCTCGATGCGCGTGGCCGGTGTCACGAGCCGATCGCGTAACCGACGCCGCGAACGGTGCGAAGAAGCTTGGCTTGCCCATGGCGATCGATCTTCTCCCGAAGGTAGTGGACGTACGTGTCGACGACGTTGGAGGCCAGGCTGGTATCGTAGCGCCAGACAGCATCGAGGATCTGGGTCCGCGAGAGGACCTGCCCCGAATGGCGCATCAGAAACTCCAGCAGGGCGAACTCGCGCGCCGTCAGCTCGATCAACCGCCCGTCGCGCCGGGCCTCGTGACGAATCAGATCGAGCACCAGGTCCTCGACCTGAAGCTGGCGGGCCTCCCGCGGATCGAGGCGGCGGCGCGTCAACGCGCGTAGTCGCGCGAGTAACTCGGCAAACGCGAAGGGCTTGACCAGGTAATCATCGGCGCCCGCGTCCAGGCCGCCGACCCGGTCGGCAACACCGTCGCGCGCGGTCAGCATGAGAACGGGCACGGTGAGCCCACGGCCACGAAGGGTCCGACAGATCTCCAGGCCGTCGATGCCCGGGAGCATCACGTCGAGAATCAGCAGATCGTAGTCCGACGTGAGGGCGGCGGCCAGCCCGTGCGCACCGTCGAGGGCGACGTCGACCTCGTAGCGCTCATCCCGGAGGACCCGCTCGATCAGCCGGACCAGTCGTTCTTCGTCTTCGACGATGAGAATACGCACGTTTTCATCCCTGGACTCGTATCATTCATGGTAGCAGACGAAGATGGGAAAACTCTTAGGTTTTTTTCACGACGTTCCCATCTGCTCGCGGTATGCTGATGATGAGAGACAAACGATTGAGCGCAACGAGGCCGCGTTGTCTTGCACGCGCCGGCAGTTGCTGCTGACACGGCATTTCTCTCGACGGTGCCAAGGAGGTCTCCATGTCATCACGGCAGCGCTCGAAAGCCCCGTGGCGCTGGGTTGTCATCGTGGTCAGCGGCCTGGCCACCGCCGGCATTTTTGGGGCGATCCTCAACGGTCCGACGCCAACGCACGCCAGTCCGCCGCCAACCCCGGTCGTGGTCCAGCCGGCGCCCTCGATGTCCCAGTTGCTGAATCAAGATCAAGGCAGCAGTTCGGGCGATCTCGGATCGGAGGGGGACTCCGGCCCGTCGCAAGCTAGCCAGTCGCGCTTCGTCACCCGCGGGTCCTGACGGCTGCGAGGATGATCGGATCCATGGGTGAGGTCAGCCGAGGCTTCCGCGCGATGAATACCAACGTGGTCGCCGTCGTCGTCACGGACGACGGCGACCGGGCCGATGCCAAGATCGCACTGGCCGAGGTTGAAGCCCTTTTCGCCGAGATCGAGGCAGCCCTGAGCCGCTTTCGACCGGACAGCGAGCTCTCGCGGCTCAATCGCT
Organism: Chloroflexota bacterium; assembly: GCA_035534795.1. Classification (GTDB taxonomy): domain Bacteria; phylum Chloroflexota; class UBA6077; order FW602-bin22; family CADDYW01; genus JAJPKB01. Next base: position 4,175 of record DATLRG010000659.1, on the reverse strand, counting down.
CGGCTGGCCAGCCATTCCCGGCATCGACGCTGTTGTACGCGGTCGTCGATGAGGCCCTGGCCACCGCGCGGGCGACGGGCGGCCTGTTCGATCCGACCGTGCTGGGCGCGCTGGTGGCGGCTGGCTACGATCGGAGCTTTGAGCTCCTGCCTTCACGTCCGCTGGGATCCTTCCCTGCTTCTGGCGACACCGTGCGGAGGACGGCGAGGCGATCAGACTGGCGCGACGTGTGTCTGGCTCCCGAAACGCGGACCATCACCGTGCCGCCCGGCTGCGGCCTGGACCTGGGCGGCATCGGTAAAGGCTGGGCGGTCGACCGGGCCGCCGAGACGTTGCGCCGGTTCAGGAGCTTCGCGATCGACGCCGGCGGCGACATCTACGCGAGCGGTCACCAGGCCGACGGAACGCTCTGGACCATCGGCGTGGAGAATCCCCACGATCCGACGTTTTCCCTGCTGGTGCTGGCTGTCCGGGACCGGGCGGTCGCCACGTCGACCACCGCGCGTCGGCGTTGGCAGAAGAATGGGCGCACCCAGCACCACTTGATCGATCCGCGAACCGGCGAACCGAGTCAGAGCGGAGTGGTCGCGGCGACGGTCGTGGCCGACTCGGTTGCTCGGGCCGAAACACTGGCGAAGGTCGCGCTCCTCCTCGGCCCGCTGGCCGGTCTGAGCATCCTGAACGCGCAGCCAGGCGTCGAGGGATTGCTGGTTCTCGTCGATCGACGATGGATCGAGTCGGCCGGCTTCCACGAGGTGCGCAATGGCACATAACCTGGCTCCGAGCTTCATCGCCCGTCTCGCCACGATCTCCTTGGCCTTGACCTTTCTCGTGCTCGCCAGTGGGGTTGCGTTGGCGGCCGGGCCCGCTGCCAACGGACCATTGCACATGACCGGCCAGGCAGTCGTCGATCAGAGCCAGACTCAACAGCACCTCGTGCTGAGCGCCGACGCGAGCGATGGTAGCGGCTGGCGGCTCGACGCCATCCTCATCCCCCAGGGGATTCAGCGCGACAGCGGTCAGTCAGGAGGAGGGGAGATCATCGTCCTGGCAGGCACGTACGACCTGAGCGGGCCGGGCGTCTCGGTTGTCACCGGCCAGGCGACCGGGCAGGTTAACCAGGCAGGGGTCGGCCAGGTCCAACTCACCGGTCCGCCGGGTCAGACCATGCTGAAAGTGGGCGGAACGCCCCTCGTTGCGACCTTTGCCGTCCACGATGCAGGCCAGCTCGACCTGGACCTGAGCGGTCAGTTGCCGGCACCACCGGTGGTGAGCGCCCCCGCGGCGGGGACGAGCCAGCCGGTGGATCACACCTTCTGGTACGTGTCGCGCGCGGCCGGCTTCACCGCGTACATCCTGTTGACGCTGACGGTGTGCCTGGGCTTGATGGTCCGCACCCGCTTTCTGGATGCACTGGTTGCCCGCTGGCGCTCGTTCGATCTGCACCAATTCACGGCGCTGCTGGCTCTCGGGTTTGTTGCGCTCCATATCTTCTCCTTGCTTGGCGACCAGTACATTGGCTTCCAGTTCGACCAGTTGTTCATCCCACTGTCGGCACCCTACCGTCCGACCCAGGTCGCCATCGGGATCATCGCGCTCTACCTGATGGTCGTCGTCATCGGCAGTTTCTACGTCCGCCGCTCGATCAGTTACGGCACCTGGCGCACGATTCACTATTCGACGTTCGGCATCTTTCTTCTGGCGCTCGCGCACGGGGTGCTGTCGGGGACGGATAGCGGCCAACCGTGGGCAAATGCGGTTTACTGGGGAACTGGCATCGTCGTCGCCGCTTTAACTCTCTGGCGTTTCAGGCGAGGATCCAACCAGAAGCGCGCTCAGGAGCGCCCCGTCCTGGTAAACCGTCACTCGTCGACTGGGCCTTCTCGCTGAGACGATGGAGTCGCCTCAGCTCACGCATTGGAGGGTGTCCGAAAAGTGTCCGTTGGTGAGGAACGCGCCGCGCGCATTCCTCACCAACGGACACTTTTCGGACACCCTCCAATGCAATTTCCGATGACCTTGAGCCGGCCGACGTGAAGCCCGTAGGGTGGCAGCTTGTCTGCCGCCGCCCAGTTCTGGTGCAGTGTCGAAACATCGCAGCGGCAGTCAAGCTGCCACCCTACGGGCTGTGGGGCGAGCCCGTACTCAACCTTTCCGAAAACCGCTGTAGTCCCCACGTGACCAAGCACAAGGGTATCTGGATCACGCGGCCGGTCCCCGGACCCCGGCGATGACCCGCTTTTTCCCATGGGCGTGATTGTTGCCGAAAATCATCCTCGCGCGGAGCAAGAGGGAACACATGCTCCGCGTGAGGACTTCCAGAAGGGTCAGGAGGTTGCGTAGATCTTGCCGTCTGCGGCGAGCGAGATCGTGAGCGGCGTCAATGCGCGTCGTGCCGGACCTTGCACCGGCGCTCCCTGGTGCGTCGGATCGAAGACGGCTCCGTGACACGGACAGAACAGCAGCCGCTGTTGCGAATCGTACTGGACCGTGCAGCCGGCGTGGGTGCAGATGGCATCGTAGGCGACGAGCTTGTTTCCGCCGAGATCGATCACCACCGCGGGATCGCCGCTGCCGGGATCCTGATAGCTCAGACCACCTCCAGCGTGCTGGAGTTGCGCGAGCTGTCCGATCACAGTCCCTGATGGAGAAGGGATGGGCATCGGCGTGGGGGGCGCCGTCGCGGTCGCCACCGGGCGGGTGGTCGATGCCACGGCCGGAAGCGACGCCTCCGCAAAGGGAGACGGCACGGCAGTGTCGATCGCTGTCGCCGTGGCTGGCGCGACCGTGGCTGTGGTCGTCACGCCCGATGCCTGAGGAAGCACTGTTGCTTCCTGGTTGGACGTCTGGTCGGTGGCGGGCGGGGTCGACAGCGGGGCACCCTCGGCCACGAAGTGGCCGCGACCCCGGGGAAGGACCGCGAGGAGCCAGACGAGTCCGACGGAGGCGCCGCCGATCCGCAGAAGAGCTAGGCGGCGCCCGTGGTCGGTTTCGCGACGACGCGCCTGGAGGCCATCGCCGGCACGCTGGTTGGCCGTGAGCTCTGCCTGCACGCTAAGAACACCACCGTCTCCAACGAGTGCGAGGGTGATCCAGGCCACGGTGTAAATGCTATCGGATCCCAGAAAGTATGGCTGAACGTCCCACGTCGCGGAGAGGAACAAGGTGAGGCTCAGCAGCGCGCCGAGGGCCGCTGCCCACCGGGTGAAGGCGCCGAGAAGCGCCAGGGAGCCGATGCACAACTCGGCGGCAATGACCGCGGCGCCGACCTCCGGCGCTAGCGGTAAGGCGAGCCAATGGAAGAGAAAGCCGATCGGGGAGCTGGCGGCGAATGCCTGCATCTGGGACCCGATGTAGGTGGGCGATCCGGGCGTGAAGTAGCCGGGGTCCGCCAGCTTCTGCAATCCGGCGTACGCGAACGTCGCCCCCAGGAACATGCGGAGCGGCAGGACCGCGTAGCGGGGGACTGAGTCAGGGGCGGCGGGTACATTGAGCTTCCTAACGCGTGAATGGACGTGTCTCGCCATGGGTGATCAGGCATCCTTTCCAGGTTAGTGATTTTGCGATTCGTTTTTAGCGTACTGTTCGTACGTGAGAACGTCCTGGGAGGTCGCTGAGAATCGTCACATCATCAGAACGTGTCCAACATCGGTGACACGCGAGGACTCTGACGGTCGGGGCCGAAGATTGGAGGATTCTCATGCATTTCCAATCGACTTCTCAGGTCTGATCCGCATGATGGAGCTACGTACGATCGATACCGATCAGGATGGTGGCCATGGCCCGTTCTCCATCAGGTGGGGACAGTGAGACCGGTCCCACGCACAAGGTTGAACCGTCGTCAATTTCACGGGCCATTGGTGCGTGGCGTGGCCCGATCCTTGGCGTTCTTCTCGGCGTGATCGGAGCGATCGCGATGGGATTGATCGTCGCCGGGCCGCTTGCGATCACCCACCGGCAGGACTTGCCGCTGGAGCGAGCGTACGGGCACTACGCGATCGCCGTCGCTTCCCGCCTCACCGCCGGCCATCCGCGGAATCCACTCGCACTGGATCCTCGCGCGACCGCCACCGGCCGCGACGAGTACACGGGCTCCTGCGCCGAGTGCCATGGCGCGACCGGCGACGGAAAAGGTGTCTTCGGTCAGGCGACGTATCCACCGGCCACCGATCTGA
>DATLRG010000658.1:0-4760 GCA_035534795.1 Chloroflexota bacterium | reverse complement strand
CAAAACCAACCTGAAAATTGCCCTATACTTCCGGCGTTCCCGTCAGGATGGCGTCGACGACTTGATCCGCAGTGATGTTCTCGGCGTCGGCTTCGAAGTTCAGGATGATCCGGTGGCGGAGCGAGGGGTGGGCGGCCGCGCGGATGTCGGCGAACGCCGCGTTCAGGCGGCCCTCCAGGAGCGCGCGGATCTTGCTCGCCAGGACCAACGCCTGAACGCCGCGCGGGCTGGCCCCGTAGCGGACGAATCGACGGACGATCGGCGGGCTATCCGGCGCATCGGAATGACTATTCTGCACCAGGTGCGCGGCGTAACGGAGGACCGGCGTCGCGACCGGCAGGTCGCGGGCGAGCGCGATCATCTGGAGGACGGTGGGACCGTCGGCAACCCGCGGGACCACCGGGCGCTGGTTGGTCGTGGTCCGCGCGGCGATGTCCACCAGGTCGTCCAGGCCGGGGTAGCGCACGGTCAGCTTGAACAGAAACCGGTCGAGTTGCGCCTCGGGCAGCGGATAGGTCCCTTCCATCTCGATCGGGTTCTGGGTCGCCAGCACCAGAAATGGCTCCGGTAGCGGGTAGCTGATGCGCGCCACGGTCACCCGGTGCTCTTGCATCGACTCGAGCAGCGCCGCCTGGGTCTTCGGGGTGGCGCGGTTGATCTCGTCGGCAAGAATCAGGTGGGCGAAGACCGGGCCCGGTTGAAACTGGAACGCTTTGTGCCCGTCCGCGTCTTCGACGATCAGCGTCGTGCCGGTGATATCGGCGGGCATCAGGTCCGGGGTGAACTGCACGCGGCTGAAGTCGAGCTGCAGCGCCTCGCCCAGGGTGCGCACGAGCATCGTCTTACCAAGCCCGGGCGCGCCTTCGAGGAGCACGTGCCCACCGGCTAGCACCGCCGTCAGAACGCCGCGCACGACCTCGCGCTGCCCGACGATCGCAACCCCAAGCGCGTCTTCGATCCGTTGCGCGGTAGCGCGGAACTCTTCCGGACTCAGCGCCATCTCGGCAATCTTCACGACGCCTCCCCACTAAAGTCGAGCCACGGTGAGAACGACGTTGATCTGCTTGATGGGCGTAGCCCATCAAGCAGATCAACGTCGTTCTCACCGTGGACTAACTAAAATTGACACGGGTGCGATCAGTGTGCCGCCAGCGAGTCGAAGTAGCCTTTGACCACCTGCTTCATCCCAGAGGGCACCGCGTTGTCTTCCATGGCCTGGAGTGCCTGCTTCTGGTACTGCGGCAGCACGTTGCGGTAATCGACCTGCGCCTGGCCACCGGTGCCAACCTGGAGCTGGTTGGAGGCGCTGATCGAGCCAGAGTTGGACTGTTGATCGGTCGGGACCGTCACCTCGCGCTGGGCCAGACCCTGGAACGGGTTGGGCGCCCCGAGGTGGTCGGCGCTACCCTTGCCAATACCGCCGCCCTGCTGGCCCCCCTGCTGATTGCCCTGGCCAGTTTGCCCCTGGCCTCCCGGCTGCCCTGCTCCCTGGTTGGTCGTTTGATCGCCATTCGACAGGGCGGCTGGATTGGCCGCGGAGCTGAGCTGAGGCTGGTCGGTCTGCGCCGCCTGGGCGACCGCTTGCTGGCTAGACTGGAGCTCCGACTGCGTTTGTGCCACGTCGCTCTGCGCCTGGCTGTCGGCGCCGAGCTGCTGCAGCGCCTGAGCCGCTTGCTGCGCGCCCGGCGCATCGCCGTTCTTTGCCGCCTGGGCCGCTTGCTGAAGCTGCTGCGCCGCGTTGGTGTCCGAGCCTTGCGCCGCGTTGCTGGCCGCCTGGAGGGCGTTGGCCAGGTCCTGTCGTTGTGTCGCCGACATGGTCGGAAGGCTACTCGCCAACTGGCTCAGCGCCGCCGCGGCCTGCGCGACGTTCTGCTGATCGAGCGCCTGGGTAACGGGCTTGGTCGCGGACTGGTTGTTCAGCGCATCGGAGATGCGCGCCAGCGTCAGGGCGGCATCCTCGCCGGTCCGCGGCGCCAGGGCCGAGGTCGCCTGTTCCGCCCGCTGAAGGTCCTGCGACGCCTGCTGGCTCTTCCCACCGTCGCTGCGTAAATCGTCGGCGGCCTGGCGAAGCTGCGTCGCCAGCTCCGCGCGGATAGGCTGGTCGGCCGGATTCTTCTGAGTGTCCAGGTTACTGGCCACGTTGTCCAGACGCGCGGCCTCGGTCTGGCTGACCTGTGCCACCTGGGACGCCGGGGAGTGGATGCCGGGCAGCGACGGCCAGGAAACGACCCACGGCGATATTGCCAGCGCCACGCCGACCATGGCCAGCGCCTGTACCCGTCTCGGCACCCGCGGGCGGTAGACCGCGCCGGGGCGCACCGCCGACAGGTGACCCAGCGCGTCGGCGATCTGGCGCTCCGCGAGGGGATGCTCCGACCGCGACGTGGCCAGCTCGAGTGCGGTGGTCACGCGCTCGCCGAGCTCGAGTCGCCGGTCGATCTCCAGGGCGATCCGCGGCTCGGGTGCCTGACGCAGCCAGCCCACCGCCGCGGCTGCCACCACCGCGACGAGCACCAGCGATCCGGCCAGCGCGGGCCCCCCGTTCAGGCCAAAAAAGGCGACGACGATCCCGACGACGCCCGCCAGCAGCCCGCCCACGGCAACTCCCCAGACCGCCAGACGAATCGCCTCCGCTCGGCGGCGGGCCAGCCCGAAGCTGGCGACGCTCGCCTGGAGCTGCCGCCGAGGCTGAGTACGTGCGAGGGTTCTCACCGCGACACCCCCTGTGCCCGGCGCAAACGCCAGGTCTTGATCGGATGGAGCGGCTCGATCACCACGCTCGTCAGCCACACCAGGGCAGCCGCGAGCAGCGCGTACACGAGCACGTCGGCTGCCCAGACCGGCACGCGCACCCGTCCCACCAGCCAGAAGAGGCGCGGATTCGGCCAATCGACCAGGAGTGCGCGGGTCAGCCCAACGGTCAGACTGGTCTGGACCGACAGCAGGGCGACGAGCGGATCGAACGAGACGACCGAGACGGCCGCGGTCCGCGAGCCGGCCAGTGCGAGACCCACGCCGGCCACGAGCGGCCCGAGGAAGAGACCGCCGATCACGAAGTAGCTGGCCACCAGCGCCCCGACCTCGGTGGTGGCAATGGCCGAGCAGACCAGCCCAATCGCCGCCACCAGCACGGCGGCGACCAGCAAGACAGCCACGCCGGCCATCGCCTCCCGCGTGGCGAGCCCACCGATCAACCAGGCGAATGACGTGGATGGACCACCCGCTGCCAGCACAATGCCGAGTGGAATCAGACTGGCCAGCAGCTTGGCGATGGCGACGGCGTCGGCACGGCTGGCATCGGCGAGAACGCGATCCAGCCGACCGCTGCGACGATCGCGAACGATCGCCCCGGCGCCGAAGGCCGGCCCGACCAGCGTGGCGACCAGGAGGAGCCAGAGCAGCAGCACCAGAAAGGCGACGCCGCCGCGGTGTGCGCCCAACAGCGACGAGAGCTGCGGCGTACCGGCAGCATCGGGGCGGAATCCGATGGATTGTCCGGTCGGAAAGGGCGACCACAGATTCAGCACGAAGATGCCCACGCCGACCAGTCCCACCGACGCGAGGGACATGAGGGTGACCGCCAGGTGGGTCGCCAAGCCACGGACCGTCAGCACCAGCTCCCAGCGGACGAGACTCAGGAGCCTCATGGATGGTCACCTCCGGCGGGAAGAGTGGTCGTGCCGAACCCCGACAGGTGGACCGCGTGGGCGACGAGCCACTCCGCCACCTGCGATCGTTCTTCCGCCGAGCTGGGGCCCTGAAACGTCACGAAACTGCCATCCTGGCGAACGTCTTCGACGCCGGGGCGTTCGCGCAGCGCCCGGACGGCCGGGTCAGGGTCGCCGAGAACTTCGAGCCAGGTGAGCACGGCTGCCTCCTGCTTCGTGAGGGGCAGGAGGTGGCCGGCCGAGAGCGGCGCCACCACGTCGCAGACATCCGCGACGTCCGCCTGCGATTGACTGGCGATCAGCAGCGTCTTTTCCATCGAGCGCAACTCCACCAGGACCGATAACAGCTCGCCGCGGCCGACATCGTCGACCCCAGCTACCGGCTCGTCCAGCAGAATGATCGGCGGGTCGTGAACGAGCGCCATCGCCAGCGCCAGGCGACGACGCTGCCCGCGCGAGAGCGTCGCGACGTACCGTCCGTCGTGCGCGACCAGGTCCACCAGCTCGAGCATCGACTCGGTCGCGGCGCGTCGGTCCGCACGCCCGAGGCCGTGCTGGGCTGCCACCATGCCCAGATGTTCCCGCGGGGTCAGCCGTTCCGCCAAACCGGCTTCGTCGGGAACGTACCCAATCAGTCGACGCACCTGATCGGGCCGCGCCAGCGCGTCGAAGCCGCCCACGCGAACGGAGCCGGCGCTGGGCCGGCAGAGCGTGGCGACGACGCGGAGCAGGGCCGATTTTCCGCTGCCGTTCGAGCCCACGACGGCGCAGGTACGACCGGTTTCGAGCGTCAAATCCACCGCCTCGAGCAACGTTCGCCCGCCCTGACGCACCGTCACGCCACGTAGCTCGATCGCCGGCCCGGCAGCCGCGCTCATCGTCCGGTGCCGCCGATGAGGAGCTGGAACCGCGTGAACCGCACCGGTCCAGAGCCAGTCGTGGTGCTCGCCTGGTTGCCGAAGCGCAGGCGGACCGCGCCCGTCGCCGAGAAGAAGCGCTCCGGATTTGGAATCGACAGATTCCCCACCGCGTACGGCACGTCATCCCAGGCGCTGGTCCGCCAATCGAACGCCTGCAGCGTACCCAGGACCG
>DATLRG010000657.1:0-2747 GCA_035534795.1 Chloroflexota bacterium | reverse complement strand
ATGGTCCGCCTGGCACTTGCCGCGCAGGCACGCGCCGTCCATCGCGATGGCGCGGGTGAGTTCGACCGCCCGGGCGTCGTAGCTCCAGCGGTAGGGTGGGATCAGCCACTCAACCCCGACGACTTCGTCTTCCCGCACGGTCTGGAAGGTGATCGCGCCCCGTCCGGGCGCCTTGATCTCCAGCGCCACGCAACCGTGACGGATCAGGTAAAAGTGGTCGGCCGCGTCGCCCTCGTGGAACAAGTATTCGCTCGGCTGGAACTGAACGTTCTTGGCACAGCCGCTGATCAGCTTGCCGAACGGCTCCAGCAACCCCTCGAAGAACGCATGCTCGCGCACGATTTCTTCGATGTCCTTCACGGCGCCGCTCACGTCCCGGCTTCCGGTTTCGACGGGTTCTCTCGGATCGCCCGCACCTCCTCGGTGATGTCGATGCCGACCGGGCACCAGGTCAGGCACCGGCCACAGCCGACGCATCCGGAGGTTCCGAACTGGTCGACCCAGCTGGAGAGCTTGTGCGTCATCCACTGACGATAACGCGAGCGGGCGCTGGCGCGCACGCTGCCGCCGGGGACGTGGGTGAAATCCATCGTGAAGCAGGAGTCCCAGCGGCGGGTGCGGGAGGATTCCGCGCCCGTCAGGCCGCTGGAGTCTTCGACCGAGGTGCAAAAACACGTCGGGCAGACCATGGTGCAGTTGCCGCAGGTCAGGCAGCGGTCGGCGACGTCGTCCCAGCGCGGATGCTCCAGATTGGCCGCCAGCAGCTCGCGCAGGTCGTCCGAGCGCATCTGCCGTCCCATCGAGGCGGCCGTGCGCTGGACCACCGCCTCCGCCGCGTCCAGGTCGCCGTCCATCGCCGCGCGCCCCGGCAGCTCCGCCAGCACCTCCCTGCCCGCCTCGGAGCCGGCCTCGACGACGAAACGGTGTTCGCCCTCGGTGATCTCGGTCAGCGTCAGGTCGTAGCCGGCTTCGATCTTGGGGCCTGAGCCCATGGAGACGCAGAAGCAGGTCCCGCCCGCCTCGGCGCAGTTCACAGCCACGATGAAGGCGCCCTCGCGCCGCGCCCGATAGTGGGGATCGACGTGGGCGCCGCCCACGAACACCCGGTCCTGGATCGCGATCGCCTTCAGCTCACAGGCGCGCACCCCGATGAAGGCGAACCGCTCGGCGGACGTCGGCTCGGGCGTTACCGTGACGGCGTCACCCTCACGGTGCGCCGTCCACAGCCGCTGCACGGACGGGTGCAGGAACGCCTTCCAGGAGTGCGGGCCGACCGCGTAGCCGAACAGGGCTTGGTCATCTCGACGGGCCAGCCGATAGCGACCCGGCGACTGCTCGTCCGTCCAGCCTCGCGGCAGGTCGTCGAGGCGCGCGATGTCGTCGTAGACGATGGCGCCGTCGCGCAGCGTTGGTCCAATCACGCGAAAGGCGCGCCGACGCAAGATGTCGATCAAGGCCTGCAGCCCCGTCGAGTCCAGCACTGATCGCGGTCCGTCGGTCATCGTCACGCCCTCGGCGGAAGCGGCAGACTAGCCCTCGTGGGCGAGCGCGTCATGGGCTATCCCGCAACCGGGCTCTCGCGCCGCCGTCGCTCGATGTATGGTCCCGAGAGGAGGCTCTGCGGGTCGTGTGCGACCCCTCGAGTTGCGCTAGCCAATCGAGGTTCGAGTGATGGCCAAGGAAGTCCCGTTGATCGCTCCGGCGCAGAAGTCTCGGGCAAGACGCCACCGCACCGCCCGACTGGTGGATCTGAGGGGCAAGGCGCCGGACGACGACCTGACGCAGTTCTTTCTCGAGGAACGCTTCCGACGATCCTTCAGCGTCACCGGCTACCTGCTGAGCGGCGGCGGTGCGGGGGCCGTTACATGCTGGTTCCTGATCGGCAGCCTCTACGCGAACAAGGCCCCGACCCTCGTGCTGCGTCTGCTCATCGTGTCGTCAGGCGTGTTCCTCGCGGCTGTCGTCATCGGTTTCATCGCAGTCCTGGCGGGGTACAAGGCGTTCGAAACGGCTGCGTTGCTGCCGGCGGAGGAGTTCAACCGGCCCTACAACCGAGCCGACCGCTGGATGGCCACGACCGTGGCGGCCCGAGTGACCGCCGCGACGTTGATCGCCCTCGGCGGACTGTTGATCTTCGCCGCCTACGTCGTTCTGGCCTGGCGATGATCAACGACGCGGACGCTGGTCGTTGATGCGAATCAAACCACGTCACGCCGTGATTTGTTAGGTTTCAGCTTTCCCAGGGGCGCGTCCCATGATCACGAGACTGAGCGGATTTGCCAGTGACGTCGTAGCCGTCGCGTGCAGCAGGCGACGATGCGCCCGGCATGGCGGCTAGTCGGTCGCTGGCGGCGACGTTCATCGCCGACCTCCACATCTGGGATGAGGCCCCCGAAGCCGATGAGTTTTTCGGCGGTTGCCTGACGGCCGATGCGTTCGACGCCGCCCTCATCTCCCAGTGGATCGCGCGCTACTCGGGCGGTCTTCTGGCCGGCGGCCTCACCGATCCCGCCGATCCCCAGCACCGGGTACGGCGAAAGACGCTGGCCTTTTATGACCAGGCGTTGACGACAGCCTTGACAAGTGTCGACCAGGTCGGCGCGGGACGGGGCCTCAACACTTTCGGCGCCTGGTCGGAGAGCGACCAGGCCAAGGTCCGCGCGGGGTTCGATGTCGTCGACGAGGTCGCCCTGCGCCTCAGCTTCGCCTTTGGAGCCCATGCCCAATCGTCGACGTCAGAGGCTGAA
>DATLRG010000656.1:0-5684 GCA_035534795.1 Chloroflexota bacterium | reverse complement strand
AGCACATCTCTTGCCCCCCGACCCCTTCCCACGCACCCTCTTACACTGCCAGTTCGAGGTCGCTGATCCGAATGCCGGTCGGCTCGATCCGGACGGTGAGCCGACAGCGATCGGTTTGGATGCCGAGCGCGTAGCTGTCCGGGCCGTGCGTGGCCAGGTCGATGTGCTCGATCGTCTGGCCGACGAGCGACGCGAGCGCTCGGTTCACCTCGCCGACCGCCTCCGCGAGCATAGCACCACGTGGTGTCTGGTGGAACAAGCGGACCAACGCCTCTTCGCCGAGTCCCCCGAACCGCGCGCGGAAACGCCCGGTGTGCAGGCCCAGCTCCAGGAAGCTTTCCAGCGTGGGAAAGTGGTCCGCTGGCACCGCGCCAGCCTCGACGTCGTCGAGGAGCGCCCGGTAGCTCAGCGCTGCCGGTCGCTCGCCCATCCCTTGCACCACCTCTCCCAGGAGCGGCGCCAGCATCGACTGCTCGCGCGCATTCACCACGATCCCCTCGACAGAGCGAGCGGGAGAGTGGGAGAGTGGGCGTGTGGGCGTGTGGGGGAGATCCTCCTCCGTGTCGATCGACCGCCCCTGCGTCGTCGCGGAAGACTCTGGAGGTTCATCTGCTGAGCGCGGCCGTGGTTCCTCAGGTCCGTGCTCGCTCGCTCGTCCGCTCGCCGTATCGCGGTCGCTCCCCGTCGCCGTGTTGCCACGCTTCACTTCTGACTCCTGGCTTCTGACTACCGACTCCCCGCGCCTTCGTTCTCCGCGAGGATCGCCTCGGCCTCGTGCTCGAAGCCGCCGGTCTCGATGGCACAGTGCATCCCGCACTCTTTCGGCGCGTTCTTCTCCCACCACCAGCGCCCGGCGCGCGGGTCCTCGCCCGGCTTCACCGCCCGGGTGCAGGGCGCGCAGCCGATACTGCGATACCCCTGGCTGTAGAGCGGGTGCTGAGGAACGTCGCGCTCCTGAAGGTAGGCGAGGACCTCGTCCTCCATCCAGTCGGCGAGCGGATTCACTTTGACGATGCCGCCGTGATCGTGGTCGAGCTCGATCTTGCGGATATTCGAGCGGGTGGCCCACTGATCGCGACGGAGGCCCGTGATCCAGGCATCGAGGCTGTCCAGAACGCGGAGGAGCGGCTCGATCTTCCGCACTTCGCAACAGGTCAAGCGGTTTTTCACCGATTTGTAAAAGAGGTTGACACCGCGCTCGCGCACCAGCGGCTCGATCAGGGCCGGGCTCGGAGTATACACCTCGATCTGAATGCCGTAGTGCTCGCGGACTCGGTCGATCAACTCGTAGGTCTCGGTCGGGAGTCGCCCGGTATCGATCGTGAACACGCGCACGTTCGGGTCGATCCGCCAGGCCATGTCCAGAATGGCCATGCCGTCCATCTGGAAGCTGGTGCAAATCGCCGCCCGCGCACCAAACGTCTCGATCGCCCAGCGAATGACCTCCGCCGGCTCCTGATCGTCGTACTGAACTGCCAGCTCGCCCGCTTCGTACTCGTCGAGAGTCACACGATCAGTCGTGATCAACTCTATCCCTCACTTTGCATCGGTAGTCGCCCGGTCATAGCCTTGCCGGGGCGGTCAGCGCAGGGTTCGCGCCGCGATCCCTGCGCTGACCGCCCTTGGCCATACATCAGGCCACTGCGCCTGCGACGGCGAGCTCGCTGCCCTGGGCGATGGCCGTTAGATCTTCGTCACTCCGGCGGCGGCAGAAGTCGCGGAAGCGCTCGCCGGGCTCGCGTTGCTCCAGGAACCCGCGAATCAACCGCTCGACGTAGTATTTGGCCTGGTCGCTCGGAACACGCCGCAGCACGGACTTCCCGATCTCGGCGTCCGGCCCCAGGCCGCCCCGCAGGAAGATCTCGTACGCCTGAATCTTGTCCCCGTCCGCGGTGCGCTCGCGCGCGGTGGTCCCTTGCAGGCCGACGTCGCCGGTCCAGTGGTGGGCGCAGGCGTGTGGGCAGCCATCGACATGCACCCTCACCTCGTCGGAGGCGGGCCCAATCGTCTGCTCCAGGTGCTGGATGATCTCGTCGAGCTTGCTCTTGGTCTCGGCGACCGCGTAGTTGCAGAGCGGCTCGCCGGTGCAGGCGATGCCGGTCGCGTGGTGCCGGCTGACGTTCAGCGGAAAGCCGATCTCTTCGACCGCGCGGATGGTCTCGTCGAGACGGTCGTCGGCGATGCCGGTGACGATGAAGTTTTGCTGGCGGGTGAGCCGCACGTCCCCGCCAACTGACTCGGCCACGTCGGCGATGCGGACCATTTGCTCGCCGCTCACCTTGCCCAGGTAGACCGGAAACCCTACATAGTTCAGCCCCGGCTGCTTCTGGCGATGAACGCCCATGTGCTCGGTCTCGTCGATCGGTCGGGGCTCTTCGTCCAACTCGATCAAGGGACGACCCAGGCGCTCTTCGATCAGCGCGCGCATGCCCGCTGGACCGTGGTCGTCGACCATGAACTTCAGTCGGGCCTTGACGCGGGAGAGACGGTACTTCAGGTCCGTCTTCCAGACGTCCAGAGTCGCGCGGAGAACGCTCAGCGCCTCTTCCCGTGGAAGGAACACGCCGATCGGGCGGGCAATCCGCGGCGTCGCGGAAAGGCCGCCGCCCAAGCGCAGGGCGTAGCCAAGCTGCCCGCGCTGGCTCGTGCCGATCAAGGTGATGCAGTTCAACTCCGGCGCGTTGCACTGGTAGGCGCAGGTCGAGACGGTGATCTTGTGCTTGCGGGGAAGGTCGGAGTATTCGAGATTACCGTAGAAAAACGCCGCGGCTTCGTCGATCAGCGGCCGCGCGTCGAACAGCTCGTCGGCGTCGATGCCGGCGACCGGGCAGCCGGTGATGTTCCGCACGGTATCGCCGCAGCCGCCGAGAGTCGAGATACCGGCACGATCGAGCGTGGCGAAGACGTCCGGCAGGTGATCCAGGCGGATCCAGTGGAGCTGGATGTTCTGGCGGGTGCTCAGCTCGGTGTAATCACGGCTGTAGCGCACGGCCAGCTCGCCAATCGTGCGCAGCTTGGTCGGGCTGAGGATACCGCTCGGTACTTTGATCCGCATCATGAAATAGCCGACCTTCGGCTTGTCGTGGTAGAGGCCGTACCATTGCAGCCGCACGATGTCGTCTTCCGAGACAGCTTCGTAGCCGCGGTCGATCAGGTCCGGCAGGTAGTCGATCACGTCGAGCGGAAACGTCTCGCGCTTCAGGCGCTCGATGGAATTACGACGCAGCACCAGGTCCAGACTTGGCGCATCCGGCACGGTGGTCCTCCTTGCGTAGGGTTTGGGGTTTGGGGTATAGGGTCTGGGGCCGGAGGATCCGGTCACCTCAACCCCATACCCTATACCCCAAACCCCAGGTCTCTGGGTCTCCGTGGTGACCGTTTCTGCGGTCCCAGATCAAACGACAGACCCGGCATAGACTTCCTTCAGCGCCGCCGAGCGAACGTAGCCCGCGCGCTCCAGCGCTGCCAGGATCAAGGCCACGCTTTCGGCGGGGCCCTGCTTCGCCGTCTCGACGACGACTTCGGGGTCCAACGGCTCCTCGTAGGGGTCGGAGACCCCGGTGAAGTTCGCGATTTCGCCACGCAGCGCGCGCGCGTAGAGACCCTTCACGTCGCGGTGGACCAGCTCGTCCAGCGGGCAGGTGACGTAGACTTCGCAGAACCGGCCGATGTCCTGACGCGCTTCGTGGCGGGTGTTGCGGTAGGGCGAGATGGCGGCGACGATCACCGCGACGCCGTTGCGGGTGAGCAGCTTGCTGACGAAGGCGATGCGGCGGATGTTGGTGTCGCGGTCCTCGCGCGAGAAGCCAAGTCCCTTGCTGAGGTTGGTGCGCACCACGTCGCCGTCGAGAGTCTCGACCGGCAGTCCGCGGTGACGCAGCTCATCGGCGAGCAGCTTCGCGATGGTGCTCTTGCCCGCCCCCGAGAGGCCGGTCAGCCAGATAGTGACACCCTGTTGCATGGGATGAAAACTTTCCTCCAACAACACGTCGCGCGCTGTCGGCCTGGTCAATTCATTAGTAAGTAGATTGACATTATTGCCTTTATATCACGGTCGTCTGGCTGAGTCAATAGTTTTGGAAATCGGCAAGCGCGCGAATCAACGAAAGGGACGCGATCGTTATCGCCGCGACGAGCTTGTAGCAGCAGTCGTCTACGGCGTAAGGCTCGCCCAGACTGATCGTGAGGAGCAGTCGATCGCCGTCTGCCAACCCGGCTGCCTGCATCGAATGACGACCCGGCGGTAGGCGGAGCAGACGGTATTCCCAGGCAAGATCGGTGACCGAAAGGTCGTACTCGGCCTCGCCCAGTCGAAAGACCGCTCGCGTGTGCCGCGTTCCCGGCGCCGGAACGCGAATCTCCCATTCGACGCGCGATGGGGCGACCAGCGCGAGCGATGCGATGGCGTGGTTCTCTGAGAAGGTGGAAAACGGGACCCTGTCCGACTCGCTACCGAGCAGACTCGGCCCCATCAGCAGGTGGCGTCGAACAACTCCCGCGACCAGGTCGGCGGGAGCGGGTCGTGCCAACAACTCCCACTGCCTGGAGCCGATCACCCAGTTTTCCGGCTGGTGCGGCCCCGGTCGCGGCCCAGCGAGGTCGATCCGGAGCAGGTCCAACACCCGCGCATCACTGCCGTCCGACAATTTGTAGTGTTGTGGAAGTAGAACTCCATCGTGGCCGCGGCTAACCGGCCGCACCCACCCGCCTCCAGCGGCGCGAAGGCCGGCGACGCAGCGCCCGCCGTACTTGCGTGAGTTCGCGAGGCAAACCACGTCGACGAGCGGCATCGATCACTCCTAAACCGGAGGGGTCAGGGGCCAGACGGTACGACTCGGAGTGAGGCAGCAGGCCTGCTGCCGTGGACTGATACGAATCAGCGCAGCATCACAGCAAGCCTGCTGCCGCCGCCCCGGACAGCTGCGGGAGAGGTGCTGCCAAACAGGGAATCCTCGCTTCCGGCACCCACTATAGATGCTTGACGGTGAGCCCCCCCCACGTCTCCCGTAGATACTCTGCAACTAAGCGACGGTGACAGCATTCGGCGGCCGGCTCGCTGCAGAGCAAGACGGTCGGCACCTCAAATAACTGACGCTCAATCAGTTCTTCGATACGGCGGTCCCGCATCAGCGCCAGGAAGCCCCGCTCGTAGTCCTGCCAGGTACCACCGTTCTTCTTGTAGCGATCGAGCAACTCCTGCGTCGGTGCGAGCAGCAGCTCGTGGACGTACCCCGCGCCGCAGATCTCACGCAGGAAATAGGCGAGGTCGTCTCGCTTCGAGAAGCCGGCCAACTGCGACGAGTTGTTCAGCCGCACGTCCAGTAGCCGTTTGACCCCGGCTCGTCTCAGCGTTCCGAAGAAGTCGGCCGCGGTTCTTTTCGTGAAACCGATCGTAAAGATCTCCACCGGTCCACCTCTGGTTCAGGAAACAGCGAGAGTTGTAAATCCGTCGTCGCGGCCTTCGCGCTCGATTCCACCTCGGCCTGGGTCTCAATACGTCCGTCTCCGCGGATGTGGTTGAGTACGATCCCGCGTTCAACCAATACGCGCCCGACGAGGAGGTGTCGATGGCACACCGACGGGTCCTCTTCGCTGCACATCATCGCAATGCGATACTTTCGCATTCCCTTCGTCAGGCGTTCCAAACCGTCGAGGAAAGAGCGGGACCGCGCAACGCGAGAGTA
>DATLRG010000655.1:0-6619 GCA_035534795.1 Chloroflexota bacterium | reverse complement strand
CAAGAACTGCTCACCCCGGTAACCTGATACGGTTGAGAACGCCAGAGAGGTTTTTCGCCAGATCGGCTGCCGAGATCGTCGTCCGCACTGCGCTGCTCCTTTCCTGTCACCGATCATCGGCCCGTTGCACCTGAGACCTCCGCCCCGGCGAAGAATCCCACGCAGAGGCCATTGCTTATTGATTCCAGCATAGGCTGATAAAGGTGGCCTGAGATGAGCAGGCGGATCGGGTATGCCAACATCGACCAGCATACCAACCAGCGATCTGCGCGAATGGCGCCGCTTTCGAGCGTGGGAGTTGGCCCAACGGGGCTGGAAGCAGTGCGCCATCGCGACGGCGTTGGGCGTGACGGAGGGGGCGGTCAGCCACTGGCTGAAGAAGGCGCCAGAGGGAGGCCGAGAATCCTTGCGCCGCCGGATCGCCCCGGGTCCGCCCCATCGCCTCACCCCGGAGCAACGTGCCCAGATCCATGACTTCCTGGCCAAGGGGGCCGAAGCGCACGGCTTCCGAGGCGACGTCTGGACCGCCCCGCGGATCACCGCCGTGATCCAGCGAGAGTTTGGCGTGCGCTATCACCCATCGCACGTCAATCGCCTCGTGCGCACCCTCGGTCTGAGCGTCCAGCAGCCGGAGGTCCGGGCCACCCAGCGCGATCCGGCCAAAGTCGACGCCTGGCTCACCGAGCGCTGGCCGGCGCTCGAAAAAAAACGCAGGACGAGGGACGCACCGTCGTCTGGGTCGACGAAGCGGGTTTCTACCTGCTCCCCGCCCGGGTCCGGACCTATGCCCCCAAAGGGCACACCCCGCTCCTGAGCGTTCCGCTGACCCACGACCACCTCTCGGCGATCAGCGGCCTGACGCCGGGTGGTCGGGTGCTCCAGCACGTCCTGCCCCGCGCCTTCAAGGGACCCGATGTGGTCCGCTTTCTCCGTCACCTCCTGCGCCACCTCACGGGAAAGCTCCTGGTGATCTGGGATGGCTCCCCGATTCATCGCTGCCAGGTGGTCAAGGGCTTCCTGGCCGCGGAGGCTGCCCAGCGCCTCAATCTCGAAGCCTTGCCGGGCTATGCCCCCGACGTCAACCCGGTCGAGGGAATCTGGCGCTACCTCAAGCGCGTCGAACTGCGCAACCGGTGTTGTCACGATCTCACTGAGCTCCGGCGTGAGGTCCGTCATGCGACGGCTCGGCTGCGTCACAAGAACCCGATCCTGAAAGCGAGTATCCAACATGCTGGTTACCCGGTTTAACATCCTATGCGGAGCTCAATAATGCACAGACGATGAACTGGATCGAGACCGGTCGCGGTCGACGTCCTTGCTGCGATGACAGCTACACCGAGCTGCAGAGGGCTGGCGAGATCGAGCCAGGCACCAACGTGTAGTAACCGCGCTTGGAGCGGATCGTCTGACAGCGAACGGGGATGGTCGCCCGCTCTTTGTCCGTCCCTCGCTACGGACGATTTACCTGCCGGTCTGGATAGAAATCTTTGCCGCCCCCAGTGGAGATTCCCTTCCCACAGTATTACGATCTGCGAACACTTTTGCCCTTGACCGTATGCTCGTGGTGCGAGAAACTAAGCATCAAAGCGCGGGCACAATCGAATAGGGGCGGGGACATGGCAAAGAAGGAGAACGGATTCTGTGCTTATCCATCTCGGCCAGAGCCCAAACCGAAATTCCGGATCAACCGCTTGCCTCATGCGAACCCAGGCCCGACCAACATCGAAAAGATCGATCCGATCGAGATACGCTCGTACGTCAGGCCTAAGCTCGTCTATCTCAACCGGGCATCCGGTGAGTTGGGTCAAGTATCGGCAGGTGAGAAGGAGGGTGACGGCTCCATAGGGGGCGATCCACCGGACAGCGGCCATATCGAGGACAATCGGAGCAGCAGCACTTGAAGTCCGGCCGACGGACTGAAACACGATTTCGGCGTGATCAGGCGTCCCGGCAAGATGATCAGGGTATGAAATTTTCATCGGTCCGCCGAGTAGTCACTGCGTGTCGTCGTGAGTCCTTTCTCGGTACCAGTTGCGAGACTGGACGCAGGTTGAGCTTTGACTGAAGGGCAATCATATCACAGACGCGCAGGCCGGCCGACAGGGACGTTGCAGATTAAGGCCGCCCCAGTGCGCATCGAATCGCACTGGTTTCGCTCAAGCATCGTATTACCCCCATCCCTCCCATCGGTCGGATGGGCGTGGCCGAATATGCGTCAACTCTCTTCGAATCTCTTGTTAACTTATCCAGTGTGTTGTTTTCTACCGTACTGCCTGATAAACTCAAGCCAACCGACCAGGCTGCGAGCAGCGCGGAGCATGGGGCTGGACCAAAGCGCTGACCGTTGACCAAGCTGCCTGCCGCCTCCTAAGGCATCCAATGACGGCGCAACGTCGCTTCCATTGGGAGAGTCTGTCGGCAGAGATGGTGGGTCGCGTCCACCGGATCAGAGACGGGCTTGCGTTCTAATTGGCCAAATGCACGGCGCACCGGTCCCGCGAAGAACGTCGGCTGACTCAATACACGAACGAGGATCTAGCGGCCAACTGGGACATGGCAGGCCGAAGCATGACTGGCGGGGACATGGACTGGACCACATCGATCATTCAAGCGCGTCTTCTCGTCGCCAACCTTGGCGAAGGCATATCGCCGCCCTGGTGGCGGAGCCAGGCGACGAGTCCGGTTGGACTGCGGATGCTCGGGCGCCTATTTCCGCGTACGGCGGTCGCGGCGGCGTTAGAGACCGCGAGTCGGGCCGCGAGCCTCGAGCATGACGCCCGCATTGGCCGGGTCGGCGCGTACCACCTGTTTCGACTGCCCGCTGCCGATGAGGCTGCGGTCCGCGACTTCCTGCGATCGGACGAGGGGCGACATTGCCTCGAGGACGTGGCGCGCCTGGATGGGACCGATTCGCGGCTCGCTGCGTTGACACAGTTGGCCGGCGGCGAAGCCGCGCCGGGTACGCACGGCCCGGTCCATTGTGGGACGCTGGCAACCTTGCAGCGGGGGCGCGCGCTCCCGCGTCTGTGCGCGACATACGCCGCGGGACTGCGAGCCGCATCGCCGGTTTTTCCGTATCTGGGTGAGGAGGCGGTGTGATCGCGACCGAGGTAGATTCGCGGGTGACCTATGCCGAGGCGCTGGCGCACGGTGGTGCTTTGCTAGAAGAGATGCGCACGCTTTTGCTGGGTTGGCGGCCGGAGGAGCCGACGCGAGATCTTATCCGCCGCGTTCGTGAGGAGGCTGCGCTGGGGCACGTGACCGCGCGGACCGTTTCAGACTACGTTCGAGTCTTTTCTCGTCGGTTCGTCGCTCCCAGCGGCACGCCAGCACGCTATTTACAACGGCTCGTTCGCGGCAACGTTCCGCGCCGGGTCTTCAGTGATCTCGCCTTCTACTACACGTCGGAGTCCGATCACCTGCTGCGTGACTTCGCCGTGCTCGGTTACTGGCCGCTCGTGCGCGAAGGACGGCTCACGATCTCCACTGATGACGCACGCCGCTTCATCTGGGAGGCGGAGCAAGACGGACGGATCCGGACTCCCTGGTCCGAGGCGGTGAAGAAGGACATGCCGGCTCGCCTCCTCAATGCGCTCGCCGATTTCGGACTTCTTGGCGCGCGAAAGGCGCGTTGGCGAGAGGTTCTTCCCTATCGCCCCGCGGATGACACCATCGTCTATCTCGCTCACCTGCTCCACGAGGCGGGCGTGACTGATGCCTCGCTCGCGGACCAGCCGGTCTGGGCGCTCTTCGGCCTCGAGCCACGTGACGTCTGGAATCGACTGGAGAACCTGGCCGGTGATAGCTGGTTCGTGATCCAACGCGCGGGCGAGGTAGTGCGCATCACCTGGCAATATCAACGTTTGGCGGAGGCAGTGAATGCCCTCGCTCGATGATGATTTTCAGCAGCTTGCCAGCCGGCTCGTCGAGCCAGCCTCACTCTCCGCGTCACGGAGCGACCCGTTCTACTACTTCGTCTACGCGCCCGAGCAGGCATTTGAGGTCAAGCGAAGCCTTCCGGTCTGGACGGCCAAACTCCGCGACCTCGGGCTGACCGTCGAGCGAGTGTCGTTCTCAGACCTTCTCTGGGAGCTGGTCGACGCCTCCGGGCGCTGGGACGCCTGGCTTGACGCGGAAGCCGACGCCGAGCCCGAGCAGGTGAACGAGGCGATCCGCGACGTCCTGCGATCGGGAAACGCGCTGATCTCGCGGATCGCGGCGATCGTCGGGCAGGAGCGCCCGGGAACGGTGGTGTTCCTCACCGAGACGGAGATGCTGCACCCGTACTTTCGGGTCCGGGTGCTCGAGAACGCGCTGCACGACCGGATCAAGATCCCAACGGTCGTCCTCTACCCCGGGCGACGCTTCGGCCAGTTCGGGCTGAGATTCCTGGGATTCTACCCCGAGGATGGAAATTACCGCGCGACGTTGATCGGAGGGCTGGCATGAGCATCGCGACAATGCGATCACTCTTTTCCACGCGGCGGCCGATCGATCGCCCGATCGAGAAGGTGATCGACTACTACGCGACCGACGATACGCGGCTCCTGGCCGAGGTGGAGGAGTACGAGGTCACCGCGAACGTCGAGCAGAACCTGCGCCGATTTCTCGACGTGGTCGGGGCCGGCGTGCGGACCAGCCAGGTCGCCGAGACCGGCATCTGGGTCTCCGGCTTCTATGGCTCGGGCAAGAGCTCGTTCACCAAGTACCTGGGCTTCGCGCTCGACCCGAGCCGCCTCGTCGACGGACGTCCGTTCCTCGACCTCCTCGCCGAACGGATCGGACCGCTGACGCTCAGGCAGGAGCTAAAGGCGCTGGCGACGCGGGAGCCGATGGCGGTGATCATGCTTGACCTCGGCGCCGAACAGCTCGCGGCGTCGTCGCTGACGTCGGTCTCGACGGTGCTGTACTGGAAGATTCTCCAGTGGGCCGGCTACTCCAAGGAAGAGAAGGTCGCCCAGCTCGAGTTCCGACTCGATCGGGACGGACGCCTCGACGAGTTTCGCCAGGCCTACCGGGCGCAGTTCGGTCGATCCTGGGACGAGGTGCACAACGATCCGCTGGTGGCCGTCTCGCGCGCCGATCAACTCGCGCCAGGGTTCTACCCGCGGGAGTACCCAGAGCCGGGCGCCTTTCGCGCGCTGCGCTTCTCGCTCGCCGAGAACTTGCGGGATCGGGCCGCCGAGATGCTCGACGTCATTCGCCGTAAGACCGGGCGCCAGAACGTTCTCTTTCTGATCGACGAGGCCGGCCAGTACGTCGCGCCGCGCGGCGAGCTGATCCTGAATCTGGACGGGCTGGCGCGCAACTTCAAGGAGCTGGGCCAGGGACGGGTCTGGGTGGTGGCGACCGGTCAGCAAACGCTCGCCGAGATCGTCGAGAAGGCGGCCTACAACTCCGCCGAGCTGAATAAGCTGCGCGACCGTTTCCCGGTGTCGATCGAGCTGGATGCCCGCGATATCCGCGAGATCACCGGGAAGCGCCTGCTGGGCAAGGCCGCCGAGGGTGAGGCGCAGCTCGGCGCGCTCTTCCGCCAGCACGGGCAAGCGTTGGCGACCAACACGCGGCTCGTCGGGACCACTCTATTCAAAGGCGACGTCGACGAGCAATCCTTCGTTCGTCTTTACCCGTTCCTTCCCCAGCACTTCGACCTGCTGCTGGAGCTGGTGCGCACGCTGGCGCGCTCGACCGGCGGCATTGGTCTGCGCTCGGCGATCCGGGTCATCCAGGACGTTCTCGTCGATACGAGCAAAGTGCTGCCGGCCGGTGCCCGCCTCCTCGCGGATCAGCCGGTTGGTCGGCTCGCGACCGCCGACCAGTTCTTCGATACTCTTCGTGCGGACGTCGGCAAGGTGCTGCCGCACGTCGTGGCCGGGGTCGATCGGGTCGCCCAGTTGTTCCCGGAGGATGGGCTGCCGCCACGTGTGGCGAAGGCGGTGGGCGCGCTTCAGCCGATCGAAAACCTCCCGCGCAGCGTGGAGAATGTCGCCGCGCTGCTCTACGCGCAGATTGGCGACCCGCCCCAGGTGGATGAGGTCCGCGAGGCGTTGCGCCGCCTCGTCGAGGAGAAGGCCACCGGGCTGGTCGAGGATCCCCAGGCGGGCGGATTCACGTTTCTGAGCGAAGGCGTGAAGCCCCTCCGCGACAAGCGGAATGCCTACGCTCCGACCGCCGGCGAGTTAAACCTGCTGCGCAGCCAGATTTTGCAGGGCCTCTTTGAGGCGGCACCGACGGCGACGTTGGAGAATGCAAAGGCCGTTCGCGCCGGCGTCCGGTTGGGTCGGACGCCAATCGTCGGCGAAGACGAAGAAGTCCAGTTCCGTCTGGAAGCCACCGATGCCGGAGGTTGGGACGCGCGGCGGACCACCCTGCTCACCGAGACGACCGGCCACGCCGAGTGGAAAACCGCGATTGCCTGGCTAATCCGGCCCGACGACGCGGTGGACGACGTGCTGGTCGAGGTCGTGCGGTCGCGCAAGGCGGCCAACGAAACACCGGAGTCCGAGGCGGACCGCGACGTCGCCAGCTTCATCCGCGCCGAGCGTCGGGCGGCACAGATCAACGAGGAGGAAGCACGGAAGCTCTACCGCAAAGCGCTGCTGGAAGGCACGCTGATCTT
>DATLRG010000654.1:0-2923 GCA_035534795.1 Chloroflexota bacterium | reverse complement strand
CGGTGATGAGACGCGCCTCTATCGCTCGCGCCAATCTGACTCCCGGTTCTCGAGCTCGGTCGAACAGCGGGTCGGCAAACCGCTCGCCTCGGTCGACGAACTGCGGCGGATGACTGATGCCGTGCTCGTCTACGCCAACGCCCCTCCGGCGCGTCTCGAGCTCCGCCGCTGGGACCAGGTCCCCGCCTGGCGCCAGCTCGTCGAACCTCATCCCCGTCCCCCGTTGAGTGCCGGCTCTGCCGGCAAAGGAGGCAGTTAGTGAACCCCAACCCAGGAATCTCGGTCTCGCCGGACTTCAACGGGCTCCCGCCCAGCGTGTACCACGGACTGGTCCATCTCACGGACAACGCGGCCGCGATTCTCACCCTGGTCGCCGGTCTCGGTCTGACCGTTTCGCTGATCTGCCTGGTCCTTGCTTCCTTCACGGCCAACCGCGAGCTGGGTGAGCGGGCCAAGAGCGGGATCGCCGTCTCGGTGTTCTCGGTCGCCCTTCTCTACATCGGCGTCGCGGCGGCCAACTATGCCGGACACCTCTTCAACTAGATGGGCGACTACAGCGGACAGGCAGCGCAGCTGGTCAACGCCGCCGCCATCGCGGTGGCGAACTGGTCGACTGCGATCGCGATCGCGAGCGTCCGTTGGCTCCTTGCCTCGCTGGGTCAGGCGACCGAGCCGGACCTGGCGGCGATCGTGCCGGTCTACGACCGCATGCTTGCGATCTCGCTCCTGATCGTCGGGGCGATCATCGCCCTGGCTCTGATAGAGCGGATCGCCTGGGGCTCGGCAGGCATAGGTCTTGCCCTGATCCCGCGGGTCGTCGCCGCCTGCTTCTTCGCCTACGCAGGCCTGGCAGCCCTCAAGTACGTGGCGGGGTACTCGGCGCTGCTCGCGACCACCTGGACGCCCGATTTCACCAGCCTCAACAACGTCTTGCTCCACAGCGTCGCCGTCAGTGACGCGGTTTCCCAAGGCGGCGGCTCAGGTCCGCATGTCAGCACCTTCGGTCTGATCGTCACAGCGCTCTCGCTCAGCTTCCTCACGGTCGTGATCCATCTGGAGCTGGTCGTCCGCTCGGCGCTGATGCTGACCGTGACCTCGTTCATCCCACTGGTCTGCGTGATCTCGATCTGGCCGCGCCTGGCCGGCGCCGCGACCCAGCTCGCCTCCTTCCTGATCGGACTGCTCCTCTCCAAGTTCGTCGTCGCGACCTCTATCTACGTCGGCTTCCGTCTGGTTGTCCTGGCGTTGGTCTCACCCACCGATACCGATGCGACCGAGAACTGGATGGCGTCCGGCGTCGCCGTGCTCCTGATCGCCGCCCTCTCACCACTCGTCATCTTTCAAGCCGTCCGAATCGGCCATGCCTCAGCCGGCCAAGTTGCCCGCGGATGGATCGGCGGCACGCTCGGCTTTGCACCGCCCACTCGCTTACTGGGCAAGGCCCAAAGCATCGGCAGCTCTCTCTTCAACAGAGCCCGCCCGCGTATTTCGAAGTCGTTCACCTCGCTGAAGAGGCGCTTCTAAATGGCACGAACTTCTGCAACCCAGCGTGAGACCTTACTTCCAACTGGTCGGCCGGAAGGGGGTTCGGGGGAGACGGGGCCGTCCGTTCCCCGCGTCCCCGGCGTCAGGGCGCGGCTCGGCGTCATCACCACCCTGCACGAGCTGATCGAGACCCTCACTGAGCTCGCGTGCGAGAACGCAGCGTTACCAGCTTCGGCATCAAGCGACTTGCCTCTGTTACTCGACGCGACCGAGGCAGCGAAGCTTCTGTCGCTGAGTCGAGCCAAGGTCTGCGATATGGCCAGTCGCGGTGAGATTCCCTCGATCAGAATCGGCCGCGCCGCGCGGATTCCTCGGGATCCGCTGCTCCGGTGGATCGACCAACGCACCACTGTGGCATCGGCGACGTCCGTCCGACTCCCGAACTGGGCGTATGTCGATCGGAGCGCCGAACTCTGAGTCGTCGCAGATACGGTGCCGGCAGCATCTACCGGCGGAAGTCGGACGGCCAGTGGTGCGCGGCGATCTATACGGGTACGCGACAGAGGCTCCTCTACGGGAAGAGTCCCAGCGAGGTGAAGGCGAAGCTTGCGGCCGCCCAAGCTGAGTTGAACAAAGGACGTCCGCCTGCGCGCCGAGCCCCAACGGTTGCGGAGTTCCTCCGTTCCTGGCTCGAGACCTCCGTGAAGCCACGCGTCCGCCCTCTGACATACGCGGGATACCGAGTCAACGTCGAGAAACACTTGGTGCCATCCCTCGGAAAGATTCCGTTGGATCAGCTAACCCCACGCGACGTGCAGGACATGATGAACAGCCGGCTGGCTGCCGGCTTCTCGCCAAAGACAGTTGCCTACATCCATCAGGTATTGCGCACGGCGCTAAACCTCGCCGTGCGGTGGGAGATAGCGTCGCGCAATGTCGCTCGGCTGGTCGACAGGCCTCGGCGCGAATGGACACAAATTAATCCCCTGACTCCTGACGAGGCGCGGCGGTTTCTAACCGCAGTTCGGGGTCACAGGCTCGAGGCCCTGTTCTCGGTGGCGTTAGCTCTGGGCCTGAGGCAAGGCGAGGCCTTGGGCCTGCGCTGGGCGGACATTGATTTCGAGATCAACACACTTCGGGTACGTAATCAACTCCAGCGCATCGATGGAAGGCTTGTACTCGTTCCGCCAAAGACCGATAAGAGCCGCCGAACCCTTGTGATGCCGCCGATGATCGTGGACCGGCTTCGCGATCACGAAAAACGACAGGCCTCCGAAAGGCTGTGGGCGGGATCGAAGTGGCAAGAGCACGATCTTGTCTTTGCGAACCGAATCGGCGCGCCTACCCAGGCGAGGCACGTGATCGAGAAGTTCCACGAGGCGCTGGCGGATGCGGGAATTAGGCGCGTGCGGTTCCATGACCTGCGTCACTCCTGCGC
>DATLRG010000653.1:0-6567 GCA_035534795.1 Chloroflexota bacterium | reverse complement strand
AACGCCGTCACGGTCTGAGTTTCAGCACGCGGAGCGCGCTGAAACTCAGACCGTGACAGCGTTGCTTAAGCCAATGGGCGTTCGTAGATGACGTAGCGATCGGTTATCTGAAAGCCGTGGTCCTCCATCGGCTTGCACATGGCCGGGTTATCTTCGGAGACCCAGGACCCTTCGACTTCCCGCGCGCCGAACTTGCGAGCCATGCGCATGCCGTCGAAAAGCAGCATGGCAGAGGCGGGCGTGTGCCGATACTCTGGCAAAACGCCCAGGAAGACGACGCGGATGCGGTGGGTCGGGGTGCCGCGCTTCATGCGCAGCAGCTTCCAGATCATCGCCGGGTGGAGCAGCCGGCCGCCACTGTAGCGCAGAATCTCGTTCAGGTCGGGCACCGAGATGACCGCGCCGACCACCTTCTGCACGCCGTTTTCTTCAACCTCCGCCGCGCGGATCAGGTTCGGATCGATCAAATACTGGAACAACTCGGCCATCGAGCGGAGCTCGTGGAAGCTCATCGGCGCGAAGCCCCAGCCGTTCGCCACTTCCTCTGCAGCGTTGTAGATCGTCAGGAACGACTTGACCTCGGCGTCGAGGTCCTTGAAGTTCGCGCCGCGCAACGTCACTTTCGTGGCGCGTTGCACGCGCTCGGCCAGCCGCTCCCAGCGCGTCCAGTCGTTCTCGAGGATAGTCGCCAGGTCGCGGCGGTAGACCCGGAGCGTTTTGACCGGGCTGAGTCCAGCGGACTGAAGCAGGTCGGGGTAATAGCGAGGATTGGACGGCATCATGAACGCGGGAGCCGCGTCGCCGTCGGTCCAGATGCCACAGTCGTCGTTGATCGTCGGATTGAATGGCCCACGGATCGAAGTGAGACCACGCGCGCGGAGCCAGCCGCTGGCCGCGTCGACCAACGCGCGCGTGGCCGCGTGACCGGCTTCACCGCCTTCCAGGCACTGGTAGAAGCCGAAGAAGCCAACCTGATCGTGGTTCCATTCGTTGTGCAGACGGTTCTGGATCGCGGCGATTCGAGCGATCGGACGTCCGTCATCGCGGGCGAGGAACATCTCCAGATCGCCGTGCTCGTAGAACGGGTTGTCCTTGCCCAGGAGCATGACGTCTAATTGGGCGCTCAGCGACATGCCGCCGCGAAAGCGCCGCCCGCGATCGAACAGGTGGCGCTCGAACTCCCGCATCGGGCGGACCATCGGCCGATCTTGCGGGACCTGCCAGGGAAGGTCGACGAAGGCATGGTAGTCTTGACGCGTTTGAACGGGTTCAATTGTGATCGTCGTCGCTGTGCTCATTGCGCCACCCTTTTACGCGCTTCCCGGTGATCGAGGCCGGGGGACACGGGCAGAGTTGGCTGGGCCAACTCTGCCCGTGTCCCCCGGCATGTCTTTACCCTTCGACGGTGATCGACTTGCCGCTTTCGGCCGAGGCGTAAATGCCGTCCAGTATCTGCATGATCCGGATGCCGTCGTCGGGTGTGACGACGGGCTCGGCCTTGCCCTGGATCACGTCGAGGAAGTTGCGAATCGCTCGGCCGTGGCTGGTGGATCCTCGGCGCTCCTCCAGCTTCACCTCCAGGTTGACCATGCGCCCGTATTCGTCGCGGAACAGCTTCAGCGGCTGCAGGGTCGCGCCGGCGCGCGTGCCGAACACCTGGGTGCTCTCGACCTCGGATTCGAGGTTGAGCGACCAGCTCACCTCGGCGAAGAGGGTCGCGCCGTTCGCGAAGCGGACGAGACCGGTCGCCGCGTCGTCCACGTCGCCGGCCCGCACGAATCCCTCCTGGCCGCGAACCTCCTGGGGCGACCAGGTGCGATGATCGTCGAGCTCGTACTTCTTGATCTTCGAGTAGGTTGCTCCGAAGATCTCCACCGGCCGCGGGCTACCCATGATCCAGAGGGTCCAGTCGATGCAGTGGACGCCGATGTCGATGAGCGCGCCGCCGCCGGCCATTTTTTTGTCGGCGAACCAGCCGCCGGGCGCACCGCGGCGCCGCAGGGTCGCCGTCTTCGCATAGTAGATCTCGCCCAGCTCACCGCGCTCGACGTACCGGCGCAACTGGATCACGTCCGGGCGAAAGCGGTTGTTCAGGCAGAAGTACAGTATCTTGCCGGCGCGCTCCGCCGTCGCCTTCATGCGGCGGACTTCGGCGACGGAGGTCGCGGGAGGCTTTTCGCAGAAGACGTGCTTGCCCGCTTCCAGGGCGGCAAGGGTAACCGGGCCGTGAAATGCGTTGGGCGTGGTGACGCTGACCGCGTCGACGTCCGTGTCGAGAAGCAGGTCCTCGACCGCGCCGTACGCGTGGGGAATGCCGGCCTGCTCGGCGAGCCGCTGCGCTCGCTCCGGGACCACGTCGGCCACGGCGACGACCTGCGCGTCGGTCTGCTGCAGATAACCGGGAATGTGGCTGTGTTCGGCGATACCGCCAGCTCCGATGATGCCGATGCCAATCTTGTCCGCCAAGGGTACTCCTTCCTTACGCTCGTCCAAGCGACGCTCGCAGCGGACGGCAGTTTACCACCAATTGAATAAAGTGTCCAATTGGGTGGTTTGTTTTGCAGCCAGGTGTGGTATACTGTTTGCATCTCCCTAACCTTTTGTGGTTAGCTAAGGAACAGTGAAGACGATCATGATCCCAGCACAGAGCCAGGAGCAGTCGCTTTCCGATCTCGTGGCAGATCAGTTGCGGCGGATCAATCGGCAGCTCCGGGCGAGCTCGCAGGAAGACTGGACGTCGCTCAGCTTGACCCGGGCGCAGCTCAAGATTCTGGTCCTGCTGCGGCAAGACGGACCGACGACGGTGGGCCACCTGGCTTCCCACCTCGCCGTCACGCTGCCGAGCATTACCGCGACGATCGATCGCCTGGTGCATCAAGGGCTGGTCTCGCGTGAGGACGATCCGACCGACCGCCGCCGCGTGATCAACCAGTTGACGCAAACGGGCACGGTGTTGATCGAGCGCCTCCAGGAGGGCCGGCGCGCCCGGCTCGTAATGGCGCTCCAGCAGCTCTCGCCCGAGGATCTCGACGCCCTGTCGAACGTGCTCAATACTTTCGAGCAAGCGATCCTCCACCTGCCGCGCCAGGAGGATTGAGGGAGGAGCCACCGTGCGGACGCTGCTGCGACTCTTTCAGTTCGTTCGCCCCTACTGGCCACTCAGCGTCCTGGACGTCGCCCTGATCATCGTGCTGTCGACGTTCCGATTGGGGCCGTCCTGGTTCATCAAACTGATCATCGACCAGGCCGTGCCCCACCAGGACATCCGCCTCCTTGGTCTCTTTGTACTTGGCCTGATTGGCTCGTCGCTCCTCACCAACAGCCTCACCGCGGGTGAGTCCTACCTCGAGCAGTACGTCGGGCAGCGGGTTATCTTCGACTTGCGCAACGTCCTGTACCGACACCTCCAGTCCCAGTCCATGAGCTTCTACGATCGCAACCAGACTGGCCAGCTCATGTCGCGGGTCACTAACGACGTCTCCCAGGTCCAGTTCTTCATTACCCAGGGGTTTGCCCGCCTGGTCAACATGGCCGTGACTGTCATCCTGAACCTGACCATTCTCTTCCTCCTCGATCCGGTCCTGACCCTCGTGGTCCTGCTGATCACCCCGGGCATTTACTTTTTTCAGAAGAAGCAGATGGTGATCATGCCCATGTTCCGCCACGTGCAGCGGCGCATGGCTGATCTGAACATCGTCATCCAGGAGAACGTGGCGGGAATCAAGCTGATTCAGGCCTACGGCCGCGAGCCGCACGAAGCTAAGCGCTTCGACGAGGTGAATCACGATATCCGGTCCACCCGCCTCGAGACGAGTAAAAACATGGCCGTCGTCAACCCGGGGCAGGAGTTCGTGACGCTGACCAGCTCGGTCCTGATTCTGACTTTCGGCGCGTACCGTGTGATTCACGGCGACCTGACGATCGGGGGCCTGGTGGCCTTCCAGAGCTACACGCTGCTGATGTGGCAGCCGATCCGCTGGCTGGCACAGGTCAACCAGATGGCACAGCAAGCCCTGGCTGGCGGCGAGCGCATCTTCGAGATTCTCGACACACCCCTCGACGTCGCCGAGAAGCCCGATGCGAAGGTCCTGACCCAGCTCGAAGGCGCCATTTCTTTTGAGAACGTCTCCTTTGCCTACGGCCACAACCGACCGCTGCTGCGCGACGTGAGCTTCGACGTTCAGCCGGGCCAGACGATCGCGTTGGTCGGTCCGTCCGGCTCGGGGAAGACGACGCTGACCAACCTGATTCCCCGCTTCTACGACGTGACGGCGGGGCGCGTCCGGGTCGACGGCATCGACGTGCGCGACGTCGCGCTCGAATCACTGCGCAGCCAGATCGGCATCGTCCTTCAGGAGCCGTTCCTGTTCAACATGACGATCCGCGAGAACATTTGCTACGGCCGTTTCGACGCGTCGGAAGAGGACCTGATCGCCGCGTCGAAGGCGGCCTGCGCTCACGACTTCATCATGGAGTTCGCGAACGGCTACGAGACCGAGATCGGCGAGCGCGGCACCCGCCTCTCGGGCGGCCAACGCCAGCGCCTCTCGATCGCCCGGGCGATCCTGGTCAATCCGCGCATCCTGATTCTGGACGAAGCAACCAGCAGCGTCGACACTCGGACCGACTTCTTGATTCAGCAGGCGCTCGACGCGCTGATGCAGAATCGGACGACGTTGGTCATCGCGCACCGCCTGTCGACAGTGCAGCGGGCGGACGTCATCCTGCTGATGGTCGACGGGCGGATCGTGGCGAGCGGCAGCCACCGCGAGCTGCTCGCCGGCAACCCGATCTATCAGGAGTTGTACGAGATCCAGTTCCAGCTCCAGCGTCACGGGAGCGCCGAAACAGTCGCGGAGGTGGCCGGATGAGGTGGGGTGGAGCGAACGCCGTCTGGGCTCAGGAGAGGGTTGAGCTCCAGAGCAGCATGGGCGAGATCCTGCGCCGCCTTGGCGAGATCATCGCGACCCAGAAGCGCCAGATTATCCTCGCGATGATCACGATCATGCTCTCGTCCGCGTTGCAGATGATCCCCCCCGAGGCAACCAAGTACGTCATCGACGTGCTGATCCCGACCGCGAACACGCGGCTGATCATCGCCCTGGCGATCGCCCTGACGATGCTGTACCTCGCGCGGTACGGCCTGCTCTACGTCAGTCGCTACGCCGTCGCGCTGGCGTCGCAGCAGCTTGTCTACGAAATGGCCCGGCGCCTCTTCGAGAATGTTCAGCGGCTCTCGCTGCGGTTCTACGAGCGCAACGGCACCGGCGACATCATCTCACGAACGACCAGCGACGTCGGCGTGATCCAGCAGGCGCTCACCGGTGGCATGGTCAACAGTGTCGTCGGTCTGGTGAACATGATCGCCTACGCGATCATTATGCTGGTCCTGGACTGGAAGCTGGCCCTGCTGGTGTTCGCCACGCTGCCGATGATGGCGGTCGCCAGCTACGTCAGCTCGGAGCTGCTGCGCGACCGGTACATGGTCGTTCGCCGGACGATGTCGACCGTCAACGGCGTTCTGGCCGAGAACATCACCGGCGTGCGCGTCGCGAAGGCCTTCGCGCAGGAAGGTGCGTCGACGGAGCGGTTCCAGGTACGCAACCGCGAGAACCTGGATGCGAACATGAGCACCGCCTCGGTGCAGGCGTTCTCGACGCCGGTGATCCAGACCGTCAGCGCGCTGGGGATGGTGCTGGTGATGTGGTTTGGCGCCGAGTGGACGATGAACGGGTCGATGAGCCTGGGAACGCTGGTGGCCTTCGCTTCCTACATCGTCGCGTTCTACCAACCGGTGGCCGACCTGATCCAGATCAACAACACGTTCCAACAGGCGTTTGCCGCGGCCGAGCGTATCTTCCAGTTCTTCGACGAGGTGCCCGAGGTGAACGAAAGGCCGGGCGCGATCGACCTGATCGATGCGCAGGGCCACGTGGTGTACGATCACGTCTGGTTCGCCTACGAAGAGGGCAAGCCCGTTTTGCAGGATTGCTGCATCGAGGCGCGGCCGGGCGAGATCGTCGCGCTGGTCGGCCACACCGGCTCGGGCAAGACGACGACGGTCAACCTGTTGCCGCGCTTCTACGACCCGAATGGCGGGCGGATTCTGATCGATGGGCACGACATTCGCGACCTGACGATCAAGTCGTTACGCGAGAACATCGCGGTCGTCCTGCAGGAAACTTTCCTCTTCTCGGGGACGATTCGCGACAACATCGCCTACGGTCGGCTGGGCGCCAGCGAAGAGGAGATCATCACCGCGGCGCAGGAAGCCTACGCGCACGACTTCATTATGAAGCTGCCGGGTGGCTACAACTGGCAGGTGGGCGAGGGTGGGGCGATGCTCAGCCGGGGCCAGCGCCAGCGCATCTCGCTCGCGCGCGCCATCCTCCGCGACCCGCGTATCCTGATTCTGGACGAGGCCACCTCGGACGTCGACACGGAGACTGAGATGTACATCCAGCGGGCGCTCGATCGGGTGATGCGAGGCCGCACGACCTTCGTCATCGCGCACCGGCTCTCGACGGTGCGCAACGCCGATCAGATCATCGTGCTGGACCACGGCGT
>DATLRG010000652.1:0-4001 GCA_035534795.1 Chloroflexota bacterium | reverse complement strand
GCGGTCCCGGCCGATCCCATAGGTCGAGAGTTTGTCGTGGCCGAGTCGCAGGACTCGCTCGGCGCGCGACCCGCGCAGGACGTTGATGACGTGCGCGGCGCCGAAGCGCTCGCCGGTCCGTTTGACACAGGAGAGGAACATTTGCGTCGGAACAGTGTAATCGACCACGGCGACCGGGGCGCGGCAAATGTCGCAGCAGGGGTCGGGCTGCCCGTCGAATGACTCGTCGAAGTACGCCAGTAGCGCGCGCCGGCGACAGGTGACGCTCGCGGCCCAGTCGTCCATCTGGCGCAACTGTTGCAGTGCGACCTGGCGCTCGGCCTGCGACGGCTTCTCGTCGATGTAGCGCCGGTACTTCACGGCGTCGCCCGCGCTGTAGAACAGGATGCAGTCGCTCGGCTCGCCGTCGCGACCGGCCCGGCCGCTTTCCTGATAATACCCTTCCAGGTTCTTCGGCAAGTCGTAATGGACGACGAAGCGGACGTCCGGCTTGTCGATGCCCATGCCGAACGCGATTGTCGCCACGATGATCTGCGTGTCGTCGCGGATGAACGCCTCTTGCCGCCGTCGACGCTCGTCGTTCTCGAGGCCGGCGTGGTACGCCGCCGCGCTGATGCCGTCGTCGCCGAGCTGCGCCGCCAGCAGCTCCGTGCGGGCGCGCGTCTGGCAGTAGACGATGCCCGAAGCCGGCCCGCGCTCGCGCAAATAGGCGACGAGCTGGTCGTACGCGCCGTGCTTCGGTCGGACCTCGTAGAACAGGTTGCTCCGGTTGAAGCTGCCTCGGAAGCTGGCCGCGTGCTGCAGTCCGAGCTGTACCTTGATGTCGGCCTGGACGCGCGTCGTCGCCGTCGCGGTGAACGCGCCCAGGGTTGCGGCCGGAAAAATCTCGCGCAGCCGGGTCAACTGGCGGTACTCTGGCCGGAAGTCGTGGCCCCACTCGGAGATGCAGTGCGCCTCGTCGATGGCGAACAACGCGACCGGCGTCGACGACAGCAGGTGCAAGAAGCCAGGCGTCATCAGGCGCTCCGGGGCGACGTAGAGCAGCTTGACCGCGCCCCGCGCCACCGCGGCCTGGCGTCGGCCGATTTCCGACGAGTCGAGCGAGCTATTGACAAACGTGGCGGCGACGCCCAGCGCCTGGAGGCTGTCGACCTGGTCCTTCATCAGCGCGATCAACGGCGACACGACCACGGTGAGCCCGTCGCGCAGCAGCGCGGGCAACTGGTAGCAGAGCGATTTTCCGCCACCAGTCGGCATGAGCACGAAAACGTCCTGTCCCCGGAGAACCGCGCGCACGATGTCTTCTTGCAGCGGCCGAAACGACGCGTAGCCGAAGGTCGCCTTCAGGCGCGCCATGATCCGGCCCGTCGCGGCCTCGGCGTCCGCCGACCGCGGCCCCAGGATCTCGCCAGCCCTTTCGATCACGATTGGATCCCTTTCCCGAGCGGCCCGGGTCCATGATACCCTATTCGCTGTTCGTCGCCAAAGGAGGGAACATGGAACGCAGCGTCACCTTTTACAGCGATGGCTACCGACTGGCGGGGGACCTGTACGTACCCGAGGGGCTTGCTCCGGGCGAACAGCGACCGGGGATCGTGTTGTGTTGTGGATACACCGGCGTCAAGAACCTGTACTTAGACGACATGGCCCGGCGCATCGCCGCTGGCGGATTCGTCGCCCTGACGTTCGACTTCAAGGGTTGGGGGAAGAGCGAAGGGCCGGCGCTACGGCTGGCGCCGTACGGGCGGGTCGAGGACACCCAGGCTGCGCTAACGTTTCTGTCGCTGCAGCCGGAGGTCGAGGCAGAGCGACTGGGCCTCTATGGTATCAGCTACGGCGGCTCGACCGCGACGTTCGCCGCGGCCATCGACTCCCGAGTGAAGGCTGTCGTCTCCGTGACGGGCGTCGGGAATGGCGCGCGCTGGATGCGCCACGTCCGCCATCCGTGGGAGTACCGCGAGCTGGTCGAACGTGCCTCCCGCGACCGCGAACGACAGGTTGTAACCGGCGAATCCGCGCTGGTCGACCGCGCCGAGGTTCTGATGATGGACCCACGGTCGGTGGAGATTTCCGCGAAGGCGCGCGCGGGACGGCCCGGCGCGTCGATGCAGGTCCCGCTGGAGATGGTGCATGAGACGATTGGTTTCAACCCGGAGTGGGTTGTCGGCCAGATTGCCCCACGCGCGGCGCTCTTTGTCACCTCCGACCGCGACGAGCTGGTCCTGCCGGGCGAGTCGGTCGCCCTGTACGAGCGCGCGGGCGAGCCGAAAAAGCTGGTGGTGTTGCGGGGCTTCGGGCACTACGACGTCTTCACCTCGCCGGCGCTGGATCGCGTGATGGAGGAATCGCTGGCATGGTTCGGGCAATACCTGAGCAACGACTAACCGCGGTGGGTGAATCCCATGGCAGGATAAGCACTTTTCCCGCGACCGGTGGGAGGAATTCCTCATGGCAGCGTGCCACGGCAAGACTATGCTCAAGTCAACCTCGGAGCGACCAATTGAGTGTCGAGCGCAGGTTCTGATGTAGTGTGGATGAACGAGGGGGAAGAGACAGCATGTCGTGGTTGGTGCAACGTCCAAGTCCAAATCCTGTGAACGGTACGAGCGTGAGCGTCGCCGATCCGGCGCCGCCTAAGAAGGCGGACCCGTTGGCCGAGGCGCCGCTGCCGGTGTCCGAGCAGTTCACGGAGATCAAGTTCCGGATTCACGAGCGTCTGCTGAAGGAGATGGACCTGGACAAGGTGCAGCAGAAACGCGGTCCAGAGCTCCGCAAGGCGATCGAGGAAGCCGCCGCGGTGATGCTGACCGCCCAGGAGTTGCCGATCAGCCGGCTGGAGCGGCAGCGCATCGTTCGCGAGATCGCCGACGAGATTCTTGGGCTCGGCCCGCTGGAGCCGCTGCTGGCCGACCCGACCGTGACCGAAGTGATGGTCAATGGGCCGCGAGAAGTCTACGTCGAGCGAAAAGGGCTGCTACACCGCACCGACGCCGCGTTCCGTGACGAAGCGCACATCATGCGGATCATCGACCGGATCGTGAGTCCACTTGGCCGCCGCATCGACGAGTCCAGTCCGATGGTCGATGCTCGTCTCCCGGATGGTTCCCGCGTCAACGCGATCATCCCGCCGCTGTCGGTAGACAGCCCCACGATCACGATTCGACGGTTCTCGAAGGACCCTCTGACCGTCGACAACCTGATCGAGTACGGCACGCTCACACCCTCGATCGCGGCGTTCCTGAAGGCCTGTGTCGAATCGCGCGTCAACATGATCATCTCGGGAGGCACTGGCTCGGGTAAGACGACCTTGTTGAACGTGTTGAGCTCGTTCATTCCGCCGCGCGAGCGCATCGTCACGATCGAAGACCCGTGCGAGCTACAGATGCGTCAGCCCCACGTGGTGCGCCTGGAGACGCGCCCGTCGAATATCGAGGGCAAGGGCGAGGTGACCCAGCGTCAACTTGTGAAAAACGCCCTGCGGATGCGGCCCGACCGGATCGTGGTGGGTGAGGTGCGCAGTGGCGAGGCGTTCGACATGCTCCAGGCGATGAACACCGGCCACGACGGCAGCCTGACCACGGCGCACTCGAACACGCCTCGCGACGGTTTGGCGCGCATCGAGAACATGGTCCTGATGGCCAGTCTCGACCTGCCAATTCGCGCGATCCGCGAGCAGATCGCCTCGGCCGTCAACATGATCGTCCACGTCAGCCGCCTCCGCGACGGATCGCGCCGGGTGACGCACGTGACCGAGGTCGTGGGGATGGAAGGCGACATGATCACGCTGCAAGACATCTTCCTGTTCAAGCAGCAGGGCGTCGACGCCGATGGCCACGTGATCGGCAGTCTCCAGGCGACTGGTCTGCGACCACGCTGTATCGAGAAGTTCGAGCAGGAAGGGATCATGCTGCCGCCAGACATCTTCGCGATGCGCAGCGCGAACGGGAACGCAGCGTACAAGCGCTAAGACAGTATCTCAAAACCATGGATTGAGCGCCCCG
>DATLRG010000651.1:0-5512 GCA_035534795.1 Chloroflexota bacterium | reverse complement strand
CACCACATCCCTGCACTCCCCACGCTGCCCTTGCTTTACAGGCCATAGAGGGATCGAACGACGCGAATCGCCGCGTCGTCGGCGGCGTCGGCCAGCTCGCGGAGCCGGACCGTTGGCCGGTGCAGGAGCTTCGCCACGAGCGCGCGCGTGAGATCATCCACGGTCGCGCGGTCGGCGTCGGAGAGGTGGGATAGTTTTCCGAGGGCTTCCGCCAGCTCTGCCTGACGCGCGCGCTCGGCTTGCTGGCGCACCGCGACAATCGTCGGGACCACCTGACGGGCACGCCACCACCGCTCGAAGCGTTGCGCCTCGTCGTCGATGATCTGCCGCACCTGCTGGACTTCGGCGCGCCGGCCTTCGCGGTTGAGATCGCACAGCGCCTTCAGGTCGTCGATGTCGTACAAAAAGACATTCGGCAGCGCTCGGACCAACGGATCGACGTCGCGGGGAACGGCGATGTCGACGAGGAAAAGGGGCCGACCGCCCCGCCGCGCGACCGCGCGCTCGACGTCGGGGGAGCTAATGACGTAGCCCGGCGCATCGGTCGAGCTGATCACGATGTCGGAGTCCACCAGGGCCGGGACAAGCTGCTCCAGTAAGACCGCCGTGCCGCCAAACCGGGTGGCGAGCGCGTCGGCGTGCGCGAGCGTGCGATTGGCCACGGCCACGACTCCCACGCCGTGATCGACCAGCGTGCGCACCGTCAGCTCGCCCATCTCGCCGGCTCCGATGACGAGAGCGCGGCAGCCGTCGAGTCTACCGAAGACTGTCCGCGCCAGCTCGACGGCAGCGTAACTGATTGACACCGCGTGGCGACCGACGAAAGTCTCGCCGCGAGCGCGCCGGCCGGCGCGGATTGCCTGACGAAAAACGTGGGAGAGAACGGGCGCTGCCGTTCCCGCGGCCTCGGCCGCCTCGACGGCCGCTCGGACCTGACCGAGGATCTGCGGCTCGCCCAGGACCATCGAATCGAGACCGGCGGCAACGGCGTACAGGTGGCGCACCGCGCGGCCCTGCTCGATCTCGTAGAGATGAGGCTGGATCAGGTCGGCCGCCCCGTCGAAGCGCTGCTCCAGAAAACGCGCCGCGTCCGGGTACGTCCCGTCGCCGTCGGCCACCTGGTAGATTTCCGTGCGGTTGCACGTCGAGAGGATCACGCCGTGTCCGAGCTTTTGGAGGGCAGGCCCGAGCTCGGTCTCGCCGATGAGGACCTTTTCGCGGAGCTCAACCGGCGCGCTACGGAAGCTCAGCCCGACGACTCGCAGCATCCTGAACCCTACACAATCACGTGAGCTGAATTCCCCGCGCCGGCCATTCCCCTCAACGATACTACGCCCGCGGAAGGCCGTCAAGACAATCCGACGTTTTGACAAAGAATTTCTTCGTGTGCTATAGTGGCGGAATCCCGACGTCGGAACACGAGCGGCCAGCCAGGGTAACGAGAAAGCCTTTCCCACGACGGGCGGATCGAGCGGCGAGGGGGCAAGGGGCAGACCAGCGTTGCCGAGGTGTCGGGGCGGGTCGGGCTGGAGGGAAGCACATGCGCCAGGGACATTTTGAGCCGGATCCAGATTCTGGCGATCGGCCGGTGTACCGTCTGCAGTGGGCGACGGAAGACCAGCTCGACGAACAGGAGCGGAATTACGCCGAATTTGTACGCTATCTGATCGCGATCGGTCGCCTGACGGAGCTCACCGAGCAGGTGAACCAGTAGAGGTTGACTCTGTCCCGGTGGACGGTGACGGACTGGCTTACTGCTTCGCCTTGGAGTGGCGGCTGACCCATTTACTCGCGGTGCTGGCGCTGAGGGGAACGTCTTTCTCGGCCTGGCACTTGATGCATCGATGGTGGTAGTGACAGACTCCTTCGATCCGGACCGAGGTCACCTCCCAATGATGGGGTGGGCAGACAGGTGCCTGAGTCATCTGCGACATCGCGTTCTCCTTCCAGCCTGCTTTAACATTGTGACCACAAGGCATAAAAAAAGAGGGGGTCGAACGTCTCGATCGGCCTCCTCCTCTCGGTTCACCCCCACCCGGGTGGGGAATACCTATGTAGAGCGCGTTCAGGTCGTGCTCTGGCGGCGCGTAAACGCCGACGTTGAGGATTTTAACACAAAATTCATGCTTAGTCAATATAATTAATTGTGCAAACTGCGCAGACGTCGTCCCCAGCCTCACTGCAAACGGCCGATTTCCACTACACGCTGCCGCCGGCGTTGATCGCTCAACACCCGCTGGAGCGGCGCGATCGCTGCCGTCTCCTGGTCCTGAGCCGCCTCTCTGGCACAGTTCAGCACCGCCGGTTCGACGAGCTACCGATGATCCTGCGCGCGGGCGACCTGCTCGTGCTGAACGATTCCCGCGTCATGCCCGCCCGCCTCGTCGGCCGCAAGCCGACCGGCGGTCGCGTCGAGGTGCTGCTCACGCGACGGACGGGGGACGACCGCTGGCTCGCGCTCACTCGACCGGGGCTGCACCCGGGGCAATCCGTCCGCTTCGCTCCGGACCTCGACGCCAGCGTCGCGGCGATTGAGCCGGATGGGCAGCGCGCCTTTCGCTTCGATTGCTCGGGCGCCGCCCTGGACGCGGCGATTCACCGCATTGGCGTGCTGCCCACACCGCCCTACGTGAAAGAGCCGCTGGCCCGCGCGGGCGATTACCAGACCGTCTACGCCCGCGAGGAAGGCTCGGTCGCCGCTCCGACCGCGGGACTCCATTTCAGCACGGCGTTGCTCGACGAGATCGTCCACGGCGGAGTCGAGCTGGCGTTTCTTACCTTGCACGTCGGCGTCGGGACGTTTCGGCCGGTCAAAACGTCGGACGTCGCGCAGCACCACATGCACGCGGAATGGTACCGGTTGGCGCCGGCCGTCGTCGAGCAGATCAACCGGGCGCGCGCTGAAGGTCGACGAGTCGTCGCGGTGGGGACGACGGTCGTTCGCACGCTCGAGAGCGCCGTTGGCGCCGACGGCCGCCTGATGCCGTCCGAAGGAGAGACCTCGCTCTTCATCCTCCCCGGCCACGCCTTTCGGGCCGTGGACGCGCTGATCACCAACTTCCACCTGCCGAAGTCGACGCTACTCATGCTCGTCTCGGCGTTCGCCGGCCGGGACCGGATTCTGGCTGCCTACGCAGAGGCCATCGCCCAGCGTTACCGCTTCTACAGCTTCGGCGACGCCATGTTGATCGAGTGATCGTTTCCCGGCTGGTGTGCGCTGGCGGGATTTCTTTCGGATCGGCGTCGCGGTCGGGCGTGGTGAGGCATTCTCTGGCGTGGCCGTGGGGTGGTCGGCCTCGGTCGACCCGCTGCCCGCGGGCGTTGGCGTGGCGGTCTTCGACGACGGGCGCTCGGGAGGTGGCGTGTAGCGACGCACCGGTGTCGGCGTCGGCGGGCTGTACGGTACCCACTGGCCGAAGTTCTGCACGCCGTAGTCGCTGAAGGGCGCCGCATTGTCGGGCGGCACGGTCAGTTTGAGGGCCACGTCGTCCGAGCCGAGCTCCAGCACGAGCTGATTCGATCCGGCGTCCGTCGTGTCGGAAACGTTGGGAGCGGCGGTCATGGCGAGGTCGAGACCCAGGTCGTGGTCGAGCTGCTTCGCCACCAGCGTCGCCGTCCCATCAGTCTGGTCCACGAACTGCGACTGACGCTGCAGCGGGCCGGTGATCGGCACGCCGACGTTGTAGCCCAATTGCATCAGGTCGTCGGCAACGTGCCCGGCCACGCCGGGCACGCCGGTGTCGTTCTCGACGACGACGTTCGTCGCGGCGATGGCCACGCCGGTCGCCGGGTCGTTCCAGAGGCGGCGCGTAAAGGCGCGAATCTGGGCCCAGGAGTGATCGGTCGAGCTCGGGACCAGCAGGTACGTGTTCTCCGGACTGGGGCCGGTCCCTTGTTCCAGGTAATTATCCTGCGTGACGGCGGTCTGGAAGATTTTGACGTCTTTCCAATCCAGCAGCAGCTTGGTGAACTGCGTCATCGCCGGCACGGCGTAGTTGGTATCGACGTGCTGCCCCGCGATGCCGATCAACTGTGGCAGGTGGACCAGTCCGCCCGGCTGAAACAACCGGTTCTTGAAGGCCTCGATGATCAGGCGCTGTCGCTGGGAACGGGCGAAGTCACTCCCTTGGTTCAGATCGTTGGCAGACGTATCGTTCGCCAGCGTCTCCCGCGCGCGCGCATACTCGATCGCCCGCTCGCCATCCATGTGCTGCAGCCCGTTCTGGAATCGGACGGTCATCCAGCTCGCATCGACCGAGGCGTCGTCGTTGCGCGGGTACAGCAGGGTAAAACCTTCGGGCACGTCGACGTCGATGCCGCCGACGGCGTCGATCATCTGGCGAAAGCCGTCGAAGTCGAGCGTGGCGTAGTAGGTCACCGGGATGCCCAGCAAGTTCGACACGGTATCCATCGCGAACGTCCCGGCGCCGTGATCGCCGCCGTACTTGTCCAAACGATCGGGAAACAGGGTCGGGTCCCTGGCAAACGCGTAGGCCGTGTTCAGCTTGTTGTAGGCGGCAGTTTTCCCGTTGAAAAGCAGGGGGACCCACGCATCGCGCGGCAGCGAGAGCAGCGTGATGGTCTTGTGATTCGGGTCGGCGATCACCACCATCACCGAGTCGGTCAGGTAGCCACCCTGGTGATTCCCGCCGCCGTAGCCCAGCAGCAGGAAGGCGAAGCGCGAGTCGCCCGGGACCGGGGTGGGCACGGGCGTGGCACTTGCCACCGGCAGCGGTGTCGTGTCGACGAGCGAGGGGAGCTCGGCCCCGGCGTTCTTTTCGCGCTGCGCCGTGGACGGAGTCGGCGTTGCGCTACGAACGGCGGTCGGCATTGGCCGCGCCAGGAGCGTCTCCACCGACGCGTGAACCGGGGTGAAGAAGTAGAAAGGGATCAGGCCGAGCGCGTACGTCAGCAGGCCGAGACACGCCGAACGAACGATGCGGTCACGGCGCAGGCCCGACGACGCACGCGAACGGCTCGCGGCTCGGGAGCGGGACACGCTGGGGGTGGGCCTCCATGTT
This sequence comes from Chloroflexota bacterium, assembly GCA_035534795.1. GTDB lineage: Bacteria > Chloroflexota > UBA6077 > FW602-bin22 > CADDYW01 > JAJPKB01. The sequence goes on along the minus strand of DATLRG010000651.1, from coordinate 491 downwards.
CAGTCTGCGGGCAGGCGTCGGACCTGACGACCAGTGTACCACACCACGGGCGGGCTGATGGGGTTAGAAACTTTTAACCTCGTGGGCCTCGAGTGGTGGCCGAAGACCTGGAAACTCAGTGGTGCCGTCGACTGCGGCCGCCGGATTCTGTCTTCCTACCACCGGGGGTACGAAACTGGTCGCCGTTTGGGGTGGGTGGTCCGAAGTTTGCCAGGGCGGTGGGGCCGGGGAGGCTAGAGGCGGTTGCCGGCACCGTGGGACCCCGTCGGGGGTGCTGACCGGGCGGCGAGCCCCCGTGGGCTGGAACGCCGGCTGCCACGGGAACTGGAGTCGCGGTTGGGCTGGCTGCCTGGCCCTGCGCGCCGAGGCCCGCCGGCGCGATCGCTGGCAAGGGCGCGGGCGCGCCGGACGCGGTGTTGTCGCTGTGGCCAATGGTGGGCCGCGGCGAGCGGCACGTTGCCCTGCTTGATATGCTCAGCAAACCAAGCAGG
>DATLRG010000650.1:0-3526 GCA_035534795.1 Chloroflexota bacterium | reverse complement strand
TGGAGCTTACCACGACGTCGGGACCGAAGATAGTGGGGAAGAACCAGATCAGCTTCTCTTTGCTGCTCGGACGCGCGAAGATCCGCACGCGGCTACGCGGCTGGTCGCGGGTGTGTCTCCTCTCATGAAGCGATGGCCGCGCGCCGGGCCAGTTCCTCCCGGACCGGCTGAAACGACACCCGATCGAACACGAGCCGGATCGACCGAATGCGTCCGTCCTCGACGGCGTGCCACTCGACGCTCGGCAGAGCGCCCGCGGCGGTATCCGTGACGAAGTCGTAGATGACGCAGACGTCGTTCCCATCGACGAAGGTCTTCTTGACGTCATTGCGCAGCAGAACGGGACTCAGCCGCCGCAGCGCCGTGATGTAGTCCTGCGCCGTGTGAGAGCTACCTCCCGGGCCCGTGAACTCCAGGTCCGGGTGCAGAAGCGCGGACACGCGTTCGAACTGCTGCTGCTCGAACGCTTCGAGGTACGCCAATGACACTGCCTTCGGTGAAGTCTCCACGGAATCTCCTTTGTGTTGGTTGTGATCCATTCATTGAAACTCGTCGCGACGCGCAAACTCATCGGTCGACGGAGCATCGTCGACGACGTCGTCGCGGTGTCATTATCTCAAAGCAGGCATTTGGGTGCCCCTCGAGGCACCCAAATGCCTGCTTTGAGATAATTTCTAAGAGTCCCCCGACGGCGAGCCGGCTCCGCGCGGGCCTCTACCTCCCGACGGAGGGCCGGATCACGCTCGACCCCGAGCAGTGGAGATGCCGGATCTCGGCGGGGTTCCCGGACCACGCGAGGTTCGAGTTCCTGGTCCGCGAGACCGTCGGCATCGCCGACCTGTCGGCGCTCGACCATGACGACGCGGTTATTGCAGCCCTTGAACGGGCCGGTGCGGCCGACCTGCTGGACGCGCTCCCGGCCGGCCTCGACACCCAGCTCGGACCGAGCTGGCCCGGCGGCATCGACCTCTCCGGAGGGCAGTGGCAGAAGCTCGCGATCGGCCGAGCGATGATGCGGATCGACCCGCTGCTGTTGCTGCTGGACGAGCCCACCGCGGCGCTCGACGCAGACACCGAGCACCAACTCTTCGAGCGGTGGACTGCCGTCGCACGACGGCTCCGACAGGCCACCGGTGCGGTGACCGTGCTCGTCTCGCACCGGTTCTCGACGGTGCGAATGGCCGATCTCGTCGTCGTCCTCGACCAGGGGCAGGTCGTCGAAATGGGTCAGGCACCACGATTCTGCGTGATACCCGTGGTAACGAGAGAGACTTGCCGCCAGCATCACGTTTGTGTTATATTGAGCGCGTGGGATGGGACGTCGAGTACACGGACGAGTTCGGCGCCTGGTGGGAGAGTCGCTCCGACGACCAGCAAGAGCGGATCGTCGCCCTCGTAGGTCTCCTCGAGGAACGCGGGCCGACGCTCGGCCGGCCATACACCGACACCCTGAGCGGGTCGTCCATCCCCAACCTGAAGGAACTGCGCGTGCCCACGACGGACGAAGGGGTGCTGCGCATCCTGTTCGCCTTTGACCTCCTGCGGGTGGCCATCCTGCTGTTGGGTGGCGACAAGACCGGGGCGTGGAACGACTGGTACAAGTGGGCGATCGCCGAGGCCGAGCGGCTCTACGAGGGGCACCTGGTCCAGCTACGGCGGGAGGGACTACTGTGAAGAAGTTCGGCGATCTACGGGCGCCGGTGCTGGCGCGGCCGGGCGCCGCCGAGCGCATCGCGCGGCACCGCGCAGAGATGGTCGGCCAGTTGACGCTCGCGGAGCTGCGCGAGGCGCGGGAGCGCACGCAGAAGCAGCTCGCGGAGGATCTCGAGACGACGCAGTCGGGGGTCTCGCGGATTGAGCACGAGACCGATCTCTACGTCTCGACGCTCCGCAAGTACGTCGAGGCCCTGGGCGGACGGCTCCTGGTCCAGGCGGTGTTTCCCAACACACGGGTCACGATCCAGACGTTCGCCGACGTCGAGCACGCGGTCCTCGCGACCTCCGAGTGCAGCGTTACGGTGTAACGACCCACGAGGTCGCGACGAGAGGCTCGTTCCCCTGCGCGGCTAGCGTTGACGCCAGGCGTTATCGACTTCGTCGATCGTGAAATCGCGGACGCGGGGCAGCAGCCAGAGGTATCCGCCGGTGCCGAGATGCGCCAGCGGCGTGAGCACCATCACGGGATGGGCGCCGAGGTGGTCCGCGAGCCAGCCACCGAGGACCCAGGTGGGGATGAGCAGTCCGACGCGGAGCTCGTAGGGTGGGAGCTTGTCTGCCGCCGCCCGGCCGTGGTGCAGCGTCGAAACATCGCGGCGGCAGACAAGCTGCCACCCTACCAGCTACGAGCTCTCGGCCGCGCGTGCGCTCAATGTTTCCGAAAACCGCTCTAAAAAGACAGCGTTTCCTCGGCGTAGGCAACGGTGCGCTCCCACGAGTTTCCGTCCTCGAAGTCCCAGCAGGCAGCGAGCACGGCGTGGACAAAGCACCAGGCCCTGGTCCGCGCCCGATCGAGGCCAAGCTCGGCGCAGAACCGTTCCAGCCGGCGGCCATTGACTGCCGGCGGCACCTCGCGCGGGTTCCGGAGAAACTGGCAGACGTCGAAGCAGCGGTCGCCGACCAGTCCCTTGGGGTCGATCGCCAGCCACGGCGCGCGCTGCGCACGGAGGACGTTGAAGTGCTGCAGATCGCCGTGGAGCACCGTGGGTGTCTCGGCCGAGGCGAGGAGGTCGCGCCGGGTTGCATCGGCGCGCTGAAAGAGGGAGGCGGGGAAGCCGCCGGCGCCCCGCGAGAGCGCCTCCCGGTTGCGGTCGTAAGCGTCACACCAGCTTTCCAGCGGACGTAAGTCGTTGGGCTCGGGGACCGGGCGCCAGAGTTGGCGGAGCACCCCGGCGGCGATGACGGTGGCGGCATCGTCATCTGATTCGGCCACCTCGACCAGCGTCCTTCCCGGATCGAGCCGCTCAACGAGAAGGGCGCCGGTGTTCGGTTCGGCCTCCAGCAGCCGAGCGGCACCATTGCCCTCCCAGAGACGAAGCGCCGCGATCTCGTTCCTCGTTTCGCCGACGTGGCGGGACACCTTGAGCACGCACGCTGAGCCGTCCGCGCGCGTCGCCGGCGCGACGTAGTTGATCGCGATCTCCGGGAAGTGGCGTTCGAGGGTGAGGGACCACCGCGTGGCGAGCCGCGCGAGCAAGTCCGGGAGCGCCCGCAGCCAGGCCGGGTCTTCCTCGTTCTGACGGATGAACTTGACCGGGAGATCGAGCGCGCGGGGATTCGTTTCGGCCACGGGTTCTCCTGACGGCCAGTGTTGTTCGTATACGTCCTGAAATTCTGACAAACTCGAAAATGAACCGTCCACGACCCGGCGCAACTTCCACGTCCACGTGCTGGCCATCCGGTGACATTGTAACCGCTCAAGACCGGCCCTGAACGGACTTTGACTTATTGGTCGGGTATTGACTCGCTACTTTGATGGAAGTTTGCCTCGCACTTGGGTGCATCAGCGGACTGGCGAGATAGGAGTCGC
>DATLRG010000649.1:0-2265 GCA_035534795.1 Chloroflexota bacterium | reverse complement strand
ATTTGCTGCGCAAATCACTCACACCCATGGACTTCCCTCCCTGGACCTACCATGGTGATCACTTCGTTCCCTCGGCCAGCCGCTTCCCTGCAGCGCCCAGTAGCCGCACCAGGTTCGCCGTCGTCGCCTCAGCCACCTCCTCGACCCTTCGACTCACCAGCGCGGCAACCGCCTCCGCCACGAGCCGCACGTCGGCCGGTTCGGTCCGCCGCCCGGGCAGCGGATACGTGTCGGTCTCCAGAATCAGTCGATCCAGCGGAATCAGCCGGACCGCGCGACCGAGCCGCTCGTGCCCGGCGTGTGTGACCGGTTTGCCGACCGAGAGGTGCAGCCCGAGATCGAGCGCCTGACGAGCCAGCGATTCATCTCCGTCGAAGTAGTGGAGCACGGCGCCCGCCGCGGGGACACCGGCGCGTCGCAAGGCCGCGAAGGCGTCGTCGAACGCTCCTTGAATGTGAAGGTTCACCGGCAGATCGAGCGTCCGAGCCAGCGCGAGCTGGTCCTCGAAGACAGCCCGCTGCTGCTCGATTCCCGCGGTTCCCTCGACCAGAGCCAATCCAATCTCCCCGATGAATCCCGCGGCGGGATCCCGCGCCAGCACCTCTAACCCAGACAGTGCCGCCGCGACGTCTGTCTTCTGGCCGCCCGCGTCTGACTCCTGCCTCCCAACTCCTGACTCCTGCGAAAAGTGCGCGGGATGGATCCCGACCGCGGCGACGACGCCCGGCCGGTGCCGTGCAATCTCGATGGTTCGCCGTGACGTCTCGAGGTCCACGCCGATGCCGACGACGATTTCGACACCGGCTCGCCGCGCCCGGGCCAGCATTCCGTCAATCTCATCATCCGCGTACGCGTGCAGGTGAACGTGCGAGTCGGCCAGGATCATGAGTGTACCCTGGTCTCAACGACGTCGTGCGGGTGGAGGGTTTCCTGGACCAGCGTTGCGAACACCAGCGCGGCGAGCACGCCGATTCCGCTGAGCGCCACGGCCGCGATGCCGAGGCCGAGGGCGTCGGCGACGCCGCCCACGATCATCGGCCCACAGGTCGAGCCGGTGTCGCCGATGAGACGCCAGATTCCCAGGAACTGGCCGGTCTCGTTCTTTGGTGCGAGGTCTGCTCCCAGCGTCATCATCGACCCGGAGCCGATCCCGTTTCCCAGTCCAATCAGCAAGGTCACGCCGAGTAGGCTGACGAAGCTGTGGGTCAAGGGCACCAACGCCATGCCGCCGGCGAGAATCAGAAACGATGGAATCGTCGAGAATCGACGGCCGAACCGGTCCATCACGATGCCCGCCGGATAGAACAGCGACATGTCGATCGCCGAGGAAGCGCTCATGATCGTGCCGACCGCGCCGACGTCGAGACCGACGACGTACGCTCCGTACAGGGGAATGACAATCTGGCGGCCAGAGCGGATCATCTGGCCGAAGATCTGCGCCAGGCCAGCCGTCGAGAGGGCACGGACGTTCTCACGCGCGAGGCGTGGGATCGACCGCCAGTCCATGCTGCGCGCGGCGTGGCGGGTGTAAGTCCGCGACTCCGGGACGAAGAGGACCGCGACGATGGTCGCCACGAACGCCACGCCCGCGTAAAGGTAGAACGGTGCCACCAACCCATACCTGCTGGCGACAATGCCACCAACCGCCGGGCCGGCGAACGTTCCGAGGCGGTTCACGCCGCCAAACATCGACAGCGCGCGGCCTCGCTCGCGTGGGCTCACTTCTTCGGCCAGAAACGTGTGCCGTGAGATGCTCCACAGCGCGCTCCCCATGCCGGAGAGTAAACGGAACAGCATCAGCTCCAGCACGAAGCTGGACAACCCGAGACCGAGGGCGGTGAGCACCAGCGATCCGGCTCCGACGATCATCGCCGGCCGTCGGCCAATCCGCCCCAGCAGTAAGCCCGCCGGAACGTCTGACAGCAGCGTTCCCAGTCCGGCCATCGCCACGACGACGCTGACGACCTCGAACGAGGCACCCATCGACCGAACGTAGAGCGGTAGGGTCGGAATCAGGAGTCCGCTCGCGAAGGAGAGGAGCAGCGAGGGGAGGTAGACAGACAACACGAGGCCGCGCCGAGTCATCACATGGTCCACCGATCGTCTTTGTGAGAGAATCTATCATACCACTCTCACCACCAGGCGGTGACGCGCCGCGCTCTGCCGATAACTGAAATCTCTTGACGGCCAATCTTCGCGGGTGGTAGGATGGTTGAAGGTTAATGACTGACGTGTCAGTCATTTTAGAGCAAGTGTCAGATTTGT
>DATLRG010000648.1:0-7832 GCA_035534795.1 Chloroflexota bacterium | reverse complement strand
ATCTCCAACAGTCCTATAGGTGGGTCCACGGTGAGAACTGCTTGGGTGTGTGTGATTTGCTGCGCAAATCAAACACACCCAAGCAGTTCTCACCGTGGACCATCTAAAAGGGATTATACCATCGCTCCGGGCCGGAGCACGCCAGCGCATCAATGAGGGGTACGCGGGAAGAGGCTGGAGAGGATCGGCCTGGTGGGCCGATCCTCTCCAGCCTCTTCCCGCGTGCTCCCCGGAACAGCGCTAGGTTCTGTTTGCAAAGCCTCACGTCGCCGCCTTGAAAGGCGGGCGAAGGGACGCTCGGCTGAAGCCGGGCACGTGGAGCGGCGGGTCCGGGGGCTTCAGCCCCTCGTCCCTTCGCCTGCCTTTCAAGGCAGCGACGACGATTTGCAAACAGAACCTAGCCGAGAAGGTCCGCGACGGCGAACTCGCGCCCCGGGAAGGCCAGCGCGCTGGCCCATGCGCCGCGCCGCAGCGTCTGGATGCTGCGGTAGCCGTCGGCTGACGGCTCGCGGAAGACGCTCACTGCGCCCGCGTTCAGGTCGACCAGCCAGACCTCGCGGATCCCGGCCCGGGCGTAGAGAGGAATCTTGACCTCGCGGTCGAATTCGATCGAGGAATCGGCCACCTCGACGAGCAAGAGCACGTCGGCCGGCGTGGGAAGGGCGGAGGTGTAGAAATCCGCTCGGGGGACGAGTAGCGCCACGTCCGGCTCAGGTTCGGAGTACTCGTGTAGATGCACCGGGTTCTGGACACTGACCTGAGCGACATCACCGAGCCGCGTCACGAAGAGGTGGTTGAGACGAATCACGATACCAACATGGAATCGTCCAATCGGCGACATCTGAACAATCTCTCCCTCGATCAACTCGACGCGGTCGTCCTCCTTCAGAATGCCCGCCTCGGCCATAAGTGAATACTCATCGACCGTGAACCGTCGTGTCGGCAACCGTCGCGTCGTCACCTGAAGCGTCATCGCTCGCCTCCTCACGCCATTATACAACGCCTCGCGAGAGCAGGATCAGGGGAGGTGCTGGGAAGCAGTCTCGGCGAGGGCATCCTGGATCCGCCGCGCGGTGAAGTCGCTGATCGGGCGTGGCAGCGCATCGACCGGCCAGTAGTCCAGCGTCGAGACCTCGGAAAGGTCGGCGCGGGGTACTTCCGTTTGCTCCTGCTGGTGGCAGAGCATGACGAAGTGGTGCGTGTCGTGCTCGGGGTCGTCGTAAACGCCGGTGAGCCGCTCGACGACGACCGCGAGGCCGGTCTCCTGGCGCACTTCCCGCAGAACGGTCTCCAGCGCCGACTCGCCCGGCTCGGAATATCCGCCCGGCACCTCCCAGTTCAGCTTGCCGTACGTGTGTTTGACGAGGAGCACGCGCCCGACGTCGTCCAGGATCACCGCGGCTGCGCCCAGCGGACGGTCGGCCATGGCTACCTCCCATCACGTCCACGCACGTGATGCTACCCTGATCCACTTCGGCTGGTATAATGCATTCGAGGTCTTGTCACCGGGAGCGAGCACGTGAACCGCATTGGACTGTCACGATCGGATGAACCTGATATCCCCGAGTGGTTAGCTCAGGTTCTACGAAATCTGCGAGAGCTGCAGGATCTTCCCGAGAATTGGAACTCCTATGGGGCCAGGTGCGTTGATCCGCGGGCTATTCAGATCGCCGACCGCATCCTTCGCACTAGCATGACGGCGAATACGCCCACGCCCACCATCATACCGACTAACCAAGGTGGAGTCGACTTCGAATGGGAGACGGATTCCGTATTTCTGCTGATACGGGTCATGCCGTCCGGTTGCATCCACTTCAACCGCGAGAGCACCCTAGACCACGCTGAATCCGAGGGCGATATTTCATTGGACTGGGCCCCACTGGAGACAATGATACGGGAACTGTCGGCGAGTCCCACCGGTGCATGATCAAGCGACGGCGACCGGTCTGGCGAGTGGCTGATCATCTCGACTACACCGACGATCCAGCCATTTCGGACGAGGCAGATCTTTGGCGCCGGGTGCCGCCCCGCTGGTTCGTCCGGCTCCCGGATGGTGGTTGGCGACCGGCAACCGCGGCGTTCGATGATGATCCAGATGGCGGATCGATGTCTGTCTTCTTGGCCGAGCGGTTGCGCGCCGAGGATCGCGGCCCTGCTCACGTCCTCGCCAACCACGCGAGATACGCCATTGCATCGTTCACCGCTGGGACAGCGCGTTCGTGCAATCCGCCGCAAGGTATTACTCGGGCCCCCACCGATGAAGAACCGGCCCATGCCGAAGTTGTTGGTCGGAAGACCGACGGCGTCAGAAAGCGATTGATGAGGACCTCGACGTGGGTGGTTGCACCTCCGTCGTAGGTCTGCCCGCAGCTACCCCTTCAACCCCGTCGTCGCCAGGCTCGTCACGAACTGTCGCTGCGCGACCAGGTAGAACACCAGGATTGGCGCCACGACGAAGCAGGCGGCGGCCATCAGCAACGGGTACTGGACGCTCGCATCCAGCACGAAGACGCTGAGGCCGACCTGGACCGTACGCATGCTCTCGTCGCTCGTCACGACCAACGGCCAGAGAAAGTCGTTCCAGGCCCGGAGAAACCCCAGCAGCGCCACGACTGTCAGCATCGGCTTGACCAACGGCAGCCCGATGCGCCAGAGGTAAGACCAGCGGCTGCAGCCATCCAGCGACGCGGCCTCGGCGAGCTCGCGCGGCAGGCCGCGAAACGCCTGGCGTAACAGGAGGATCGAGAACATCCCCACGGCGTTCGGCAGAATCAGCGCGGCGTAGGTGTTCTGCCAGCGAAGGAAGTTGATCGTCAGAAAGTTAGGGATCAGCGTCACTTCGGGCGGGACGAACAGACTGGCGAGGAAGAGCGCGAAGACCGTGGAGCGGCCGCGGAACCGCAACGTGCCGAAGGCGTAGCCGGCCAGCGCCGAGGTGCCGGTCAGAATCAGCGCCGTGAGCGCCGAGACGATACCACTGTTCAGAAAGTATCGCCCGAACGGCGCGGCGTTCCAGGCGGCCGCGTAGTTCTCGACGTGCCACTGCTGTGGCCAGACCGACGGCGGAAACAGCGTCGCCTCGAGCTGCGACTTGACCGAGGAGTCGAGCATCCAGAGGAAGGGAAACGCCACCGCCAGCACGGCGACAGTCAGCGCGAGGTAGCCCAGCGCGCGGAGGCCAGTCTTCATCACTCGTTACTCGTTTCGTAGTACACCCGTCGCTCGAGCACAGCAAACTGGAGCACGGTAATCGCCAGGACGATCAGCGCGACCAGCAGCGCCAGCGCGGCGGCGTAGCCGAGCTGCAGGTCCTGGTAGAAGCGCTCGAAGACGTAGAGCGTCGCCACCAGCGTCGTGCCGAGCGGGCTGCCGATGTCGCTGGAGCCGTTGGTGGTGAGGACATAGATCAGGCTGAACGACTGGAACGCGCCAATGGTGGCGACGACCAGCAGGAAGAACGTCGTCGGCGTGAGCAGCGGAAAGATCACGTAGCGCAGGACCTGGATCGAGCTCGCGCCGTCGATCCGAGCGGCCTCGCGCACCTCGCGAGGAATCGCGGTGAGACCCGCCAGGTAGATCACGATGTGCAGCCCCAGGTAGAACCAGACGGTGACGATCATCACCGAGACGAGCGCCAGACTGGGGCCGGCGGCCCAGTCCGGTAGCTTCAGTCCGAGCGCGGTGTACAGCGGATTGAGGATGCCGGTTGGTTCGTCCAGCCACGTCAGCGACTTGATGCCGAAGATTCCCAGCAACGCGTTGGCGGCGCCCAGATCACCGTTCAGCACCCAGCGCCAGACGATCGCGACCGCGACCGGCGACGTGACGTAGGGCATGAAGAAGAGCAGGCGGTAGAACCAGGCGCCGTGCTTGACCTCGAAAAGGATCAGCGCGATGCCGCACCCCAGCGCCAGCTCGAAGGGGACCGTTCCCAGGACGTAGTAAACTGTCTGAATCAGCGCCTGTCCGAAGTCCGCGTCGCCCAGGATGCGCTGGTAGTTCGCCAGGCCAACGTACCCCTGCTCGACGACCTTCCATTGATGCAGGCTGACGTACACGTCGTAGAGGACCGGCCAGTACTGAAAGACCGCCAGCAGAACGAGCGCTGGAATCAGGCACAGATAAGCATCGCGCTCCTCGCCGCGCACCAGGGCGATGCGCCGGTTCGACCGGCGCACGGGCGCTTCAACTGCCGAAGAAACACTCACGTTACCCAGTCCCAGAGTTGATCGCGGCACCAGCGGACCGAGGGAACGTTTACCACAGAGACAAAGAGGAAGCACAGAGAGATACGAGGTGACGGCTCCTCAGCTCTCGATACCCTCGTCTCGCTTCTCCGTGTTCTCTTTGTTTCCTCCGTGTCTCTGTGGTGAACGTTCTTCTGGCTCCATGCTAGCCAGCTAGCAGCGCTGAGTCACCCTTCTTCGCAGCCTGGTTCAATGCGTCGGCCGGGGTCGATTTGCCCAGCAGGGACGCCGTGATCGCATCGGTCAAGTCCCGATCGACCTCGGTCCAGGCGGCGATGTTCGGCTGCCAGGGGTGGACGAAGTCCAGCTCCTGGATCGCCACTGCCCGCCGCGGGTCCTCGGCGATGGCCTTCTTCATGACGTCCGTGTCCAGCGCCGACTTGCGGACCGGCATGTAGCCGGAGGCCAGGCTCCACTGGGCGGTCTGCTCCGAGTCGGTATACCATTTCATGAACGCCCAGGCGCCCTCCTTCTCGGCGTCGGGAACTTTCGCCATGATCACACCGTTCGAGCCGAAGAGCACTGTCGCCGGCTGGGTGCCCTTGGGCAGCGGCCCGATGCCAAGGTAGAAGCCGCCGGACTGCCCCTGGAGGTCTTTCTCGATGTAGGCGCGCGAGACGATCGTGCTCAGCGCGAACGCGCTCTTAGAGTGCTCGAAGTCGGCCTGCCAGTCGTAGCTTTTGGTGACGTAGGCGTTGCCGCTTTTGATCAGGTCGGTGAGCATGGTGAGCGCCTTGACGCCAGCGTCCGACTGAAACGCGATTTTCTTGGTGTCGGGATCGTACGGCTGTCCGCCGTAGGCGTAGAGCATCGCCGTGAAAAGGTCCGAGGCCGGCGTCCAGGCCAGCCCCTTCGACTTGCCCGACGCGGTGACCTTCTGGCAATCGGCGACGAAGTCATCCCAGGTGGCCGGCGCGTCGGCGATGCCGATGCCCTTGAGCAGATCACGGTTATAGTAGAGGACCTCGTCGCTCTTGTTGAAGGGCCAGGAGACCAGCGTCGGCTTGCCCTGGTAGTCGAAGGTGTTGTCCTCGATGAAGCCGGGGTAAATGTCGTCGAGCGAATCTTTGCTCAGCCCCTCGGGTCCATTGACGAAGTCCGCGATGGGCGCGACCGCACCGGCCGCGAGGTAGCTGGCGATGAAGCTGTTGTTCCCCGCCTGGGTAATGTCCGGCGGAGTGCCGGCCTGGATCGCGGCGAGCAGTTTCTGGTTCAATGCGTTGTAGTCGCCTGCGAAGACGAGCTTGACCGCGACCTTCTGCTGGGACTTGTCGAACTGGTCGCCCATCTTCTGTAGCTCGGTGCCCAGGACACCGGAGTTGCCGTGCCAGAGCGTCACGCTCACCGGGCCGGTGCTGGCAGGTGCGGCGGTGGCGGCTGGCTTCACGGCCACGGTCGCTACTGGCGTGTTGGCTGGTGCCGCCTTGGTGGCAGCCGGGGTGCTCGGTGGGGCGGGCGTCGGAGCGCTCTTCGACGCCCGCGCCGTGGTGGACGCGGGCGAGGTGCTGGTCGCGCCGGGGGCCGAAGAGCACGCGGCGAGCGCCGACGCTGCCACCGCCGTGCCGACCAGCCCGAGAAAACGACGACGACCGACCGCCATGGACCTGACCATCTCCTCTTGCTCCCTTTCAACCGTCGATCCCGAGGGCATCGACAACGGGCGCTCTGCGTCCGTCACAGCGATTTTAGAAAAGGCGAGCGAAACGGTCAAGATAAGCCCGGCGGTGCCACCACCCGATGGGTCACCGGCGACGACAGAACGATCGACGTGACTGTCTGTCCATACTGGGTGAGCCGGTCGAGGAGCGTCTCCAGATGCTGGACGGAGGTCACCGCGACTTTCATGACGTACGAGTCACCGCCGGTCACGCGACGACATTCGAGCACCTCCGGGATGTCCCGTGCGACCGCGCCGAACTGTGCGCAAGCCCCTTCGCTCGTAGCGACACGGATCAGCGCCAGGATTGGCAGGCCGATTCTTTCCAGGTTCAACTCCGTCCGGTAACCCTCGATGATCCCGGTGTCTTCCATCCGGCGGATGCGCTCGGCCACGGCCGGCGCGGTCAGCCCAACCCGTCGGCCGAGCTCGCTGTAGCTGACCCGGGCGTTCTGCTGCAGCTCGCCCAGAATGCGCCAGTTGACGTCGTCCAATAGCCCTTCAGATTCCACGGCAGATGCCTCACATCGCTTTGTCCTCGAGGCCATTATAGTCCATTCGGCTTCGCTTATTTGTTCCAAACGACCGTTCCTGCACCTACCATGAAAGTATGCATGGGCAAGACGCTCGCGGCATCGCCGCGGTCCCGGAAAGGTCCGCCGGTGTCCATCAGATGCCCTGGCGTGATAGAAGGAGGACCTGGTGCTCTACTCCGATCCATTCGTCGAGCTCGAGCTCTTTCGGACGCGCCAGCGCGAGTTGGAGAGAAAGCTGGAGCTCGCGCGCCTGCTTGCAGCTGCACCACGCGACCAGCGTGGACTTTTCGCCCGCGGTCTCTCGTTCCTGGGGGACGGCTTGATCGCAATAGGTCGGACCCTGAAGGAGCGATCCTCAGCTCAGCAGACCGGTGGTGTCCCAGCACCGGTGCAGGTTGCACCAGGCCAGTCCCGTCAGCGCCACGAAGCGGGGGCATGAGATTCGCTCCGCGCTGACGACAACTGTTCCGAGTTGGTAGAATTGCCTGCCGTCGGTATCACACCGGAGGTCCGTTGATCCCGTGCCAATTTCCACCTGTCCCATCGCCCAGGTGGCAGCGCCACTCGAGACCGTCTGGACGCTGTTGAGTGACCCGTCGCGCTACGGTGAGTGGTGGAGCGCGCGGACCGAGGGGATCGAGCCCGGCGGCGCCGCGAGTGTCGGTCAGGTGATCCACGCCTCGACACGCGCGCTCTGGCGACGCTGGCCGGTGGTGATTCGCGTGCTGGGCGTCGATGCGTCGCGGCATGCCCTGGTCCTGCACACCGCGCTGCCGCTTGGTATCGGCGTGCGCAACCACATCGTCTGCGCGGCGCTGGAGGGGGCCAACTGCCGCCTGACGTTCGGCTGAGACTTCAGCTTCCCGCCAGGCTGGCGGGGACGCGCCATCGAGTGGCTTCTCGCCGGGCAGTGCCAGCGAGGTGTCGAGAACGCGCTGGTGCGTCTGAAGCTTCAGGCAGAGCAGACCGCGGCCCGCCGATGACGAGGAAGAGGTATTAAGTTTTCTCCTCCTTTGTCAGCGAGTCTCAGCGGGCCAGATCTGCGACCGTCTGGTTTGAAGCACCGGCAGAGCAGGCGGCAATTCCACTCCCCCGGCGCTCGTCAGGCAGAACTCCGGCGCGGGACCAAGGACCAACTGGCGCCGCCAGAGGCTGACCTCGCCCGAAGCTATCCACGGCGTCAGCGCCGCGGAGAAGTCCGCAACGCGGGTCCCCTTGGGCTTCGAAAGCCAGGCGGCCCAGGTCAGGGCCTTGATCTGTTCCGTGCCACTGACCAATCGATAGACACCACCGGCGCCGCCGGCCGAGGCGTAGGCGACGTGATCGTGAAGGGGCTTTGGACCCGTCGAGACGGCGCCGACGTTCAGCGGCTCGAGGGCAGCAAAGCCGTCG
>DATLRG010000647.1:0-2131 GCA_035534795.1 Chloroflexota bacterium | reverse complement strand
CGTTCCTTCTTCGCCTCGGCGATGATCGTCGGAGCGACGTGCGCCGGGACCTCCTCGTAGGAGGCGATTTTCGCCGAGTACACGCCGCGCCCCTGGGTCAGCGAGCGCAGGTCCGTGGCGTAGCGTTGTACCTCGGCGAGCGGCGCCTGCGCCTGGATCACGCTCAGGCCGTCCTCCTGCGGGAACATGCCGTGGACCCGCGCGCGCCGCGTGTTCAAGTCACCCATCACGTCGCCGACGTACTGCTCCGGGACCGTCACCGTCAGATCGACCACCGGCTCGAGCAGCACCGGCCGCGCTTGATCGATGCACTTGCGGAACGCCTGCGCGGCCGCGATCTTGAACGCGATCTCCGAAGAGTCGACCGCGTGGAACGAGCCGTCGAACAGGGTGACTTTCACGTCGACGACCGGGAAACCGGCCAGGGCGCCTTCCGGTAACGCCTCGCGCACGCCCTTCTCGACCGCCGGAATGTAGTTCTTCGGCACACTCCCGCCGACGACGCGCTCGGCGAACTCGAAGCCGGCCCCGCGGCTCAGCGGCTCGATCTCGAGGAAGACGTGGCCGTACTGGCCGTGACCACCCGTCTGCTTCTTGTGTTTGTACTCCGCCCTGGCCGTGCCGAGCACTGTCTCTTTGAACGGGACACGGGGCAGGCTCAGCACGACTTCCACGCCGAACTTGCGGTGCATGCGCTCGCCCGCGATGTCCAGGTGCGACTCGCCCAGCCCGTCCATCAGCGTCTCGGCGGTGTCCGGGTCTTTGTGGATGCGTATGGTCGGGTCTTCTTCTGCCAGCCGCCCCAGCGCCGAGCCGAGCTTGTCGAGGTCAGCCTTCGTCTTGGGCAGGACCGCCATGGTCAGCAGCGGGTCCGGGAACTCGATCGGATCGAGCACCAGCGGGTGCTCTCGGCTGCTCAGCGTGTCGTTGATCCCAGCGTCCTGGAGCTTCGCGACCGCACCAAGCTCCCCTGGCCCGAGCTGGGTCACGGGCTCCTGCGTCTTGCCGTGGATGATGAAGAGTTGTCCGAGGCGCTCTTCGTGCCCGCGGCTCGCGTTCCAGACGTGCGAGTCCGAGTGAAGCGTGCCGCTGAACACGCGAAAGTAGCTCAGCTTGCCGACGTACGGATCGGCCGTCGACTTGAACACCAGCGCCGAGAGCGGCGCATCCGCGGTCGGTTTGGCTTCGACTTTCTTGCTCGTCTGCGGATCGGTCGCGGGCACCGCACCACGCGCCGCCGGTGATGGGAAGTAGCTGACGATCGCGTCGAGGATTGGCCGGATGGCCTTGTTCGGGAGCGCGGCGGTGCAGAGCGCCGGAAAGACCGTTCCGCTGAGCACCCCCTGACGCAGCCCGTGGCGAATCTCCTCGGCGGCCAGCTCGTTGCCATCCAGGTACTTGCTCAAAAGCTCGTCGTCGCCCTCGGCGGCCGCTTCGATCAGTTTCTCACGCGCGGCCTCGGCCGCCGGTCGCAGCTCCGCGGGGACGTCGCCTTCGACGAGATCCGGGCCGGTGTAGGCTTTCATCGCGATGAGATCGACCACGCCCTGAAACGACTCCTGCGCGCCAATCGGCAGTTGAATCGGCACGACGCGCTGACCGAACTTGGCGACAACCTGGTCCAACGTTCGGTTGAAGTCCGCGTTCTCGCGGTCCATCTTGCTGATGACGATCATCCGCGGGACGTTCCGCGCCGCGGCGTACTTCCAGGCGCGCTCCGCGCCGACCTCGACGCCCGACACCGCCTCGAAGAGCACCAGGGCCCCGTCGACCACGCGCATCGCTTCGAGCACCTCGCCGAGGAAGTCCGCGTAGCCAGGGCTGTCGATGAGATTGATCTTGGTGTCGCTCCACTCCAGCGGCAACAGGGCGAGCTGCACCGAGATGTGTCGATGAGCCTCCTCGGGATCGTAGTCCGAAGCCGTCGTGCCGTCGTCCGCGCGACCCAGCCGATTGATCGCCCCGGCGTTGAAGAGCATCGCCTCGGCCAGTGTCGTCTTGCCGTGGCCGCCGTGCGAAAAGAGGCCGACGTTTCGGATCTTTTCGACAGAGTAACTTTTCATCGAGCCTCCACGTTGGTGATACCGCTACGCGAGCAGCGCTCTGGAAGGGAGGTGTTCGGGAATGGCTG
>DATLRG010000646.1:0-6851 GCA_035534795.1 Chloroflexota bacterium | reverse complement strand
CCCTGCACTTTCCACCTTGGACCACGTCGAGTAAAATTTGCGCGATGGGGGCATTATAACGGGTGATGAGTGACGAGTGACGGGGGGATCCGGTCTCCTCATCACTGAATCACCTGCCACTCATCACTCGCCCGGAGGAGGTTTCGCGATGCCGCGCGATCAGGACCGTCGACAGAAGGCGCTGGAGCGTAAAGCGACCAAGCGCAAGGAGCATCTGCGGACGATGGTGAGGAGCGAGGGGTCGGTCGCGCCGGCGAGCGTGCGCGCGTTGGTGCGAGCCGCCGCGCAGTGGCCGCTCTACGAAACGTGGATGACCCGCGATTGGAAAAACGAAGAGAACCTGGTGCAGGCCGTGGTCGCGCGCCGCTCGCCGACCGGCCAGCTCGCGGCGGCCGTTTTTCTGATCGATCTTGGCTGCCTGGGTGTGAAGAATGCGCTGGTCCGTCCGTTCGCCTCACGGGCCGAGTACGATGCTTTGCTCGAAACGCTGGGCGAAGAGATGCCGTTGGAAAAAGCGGACCTGGACCTGGTCGCCAAGGTGATCGATGAAGGGATCACCTATGCGAAGCAGCTTGGCTTCCGTCCGCACCGCGACTACTACGAGGCCGCTGCGTTCCTCGCGGGCGCTGAGCCGGAGGCCTGCCACGTCAAGATCCCGCTGGGCCGAGAGGGTAAGCCGTTCTTCTTCGCCGGTCCTTACGACAACGTGAAGCGGATCATGGCCCAGCTCACGCGCCGGCTGGGGCCGAACGGCTTTCACTACGTCGTTCCCGTCGGTCCGGAGTTCCAGGTCATCCCCGCGGAATCCGACTCGGAGGAAGCCGGCGACGAGGACTGAGTCTTGGCAGCGCGACCGAGGTCCGTTTGGACCACGAAGATCACGAAATGGCGGCGGGGAGACGTCTGGACCACGAAGATCGCGAAACGGCGCGAAAAGATCGCGAAAAGGGGAACGTCCCTCGCGGGGGTGCCTCCAGCTTCAATAGCGGTTATTGGAAAGATGGAGCTTACGCTCCCCCCGGAGTCCGTAGGGTGGCAGCTGGTTTGCCGCCGCACGGCCCACTGCGGACTGCACGCCGGCCGGCTCAATGTCACCTAAACTGTGGTGGAGCAGTTCGCGATGGTTTGTAGCCGGCGACGGGTCGTGGCCTCACCCCGCCCTCACGGGCACCCCTCTCCATCGGAGATGGAGAGGGGGCGAGGCCGCGCCTTCGCGGCTCATTGAGCGAAGCGCCGCGGGTCGAACGGCCCCGGCGCAATCGGCGGCGGTTCGCCGAAGAGCAGCGCGGTGAAGAGGGCGACGGTGCCGGGGAGCGGGCCGATGCCGGATGGGCCGTGGCCGGTGACGAAGTAGAGCCCGTCGATCGCGCCGGGGCCGACGATTGGTACGCCGTCGGGTGAGAGCGGGCGGAAGCCGGTCCAGATCTGGTTGATGGCGCAGTCGCGCAGGGCGGGCACGATCTGAATGGCGCTGCTCAGCAGCCAGGCGACGCCACCGGCGGTGGGCGTGGCGTCCCAGCCGGCCAGCTCGCGGGTGGCGCCGACGACGATCCTGCCATCGGCCCGGGGCACGAGGTACGGGTCGTCCGGCGTGAGGATGGTGTGGCGCAACGGCACCGCACCGCGATCCAGCGCCAGGATCTGCCCGCGCTGCGGGACGACCGGCACGGCCGGCTGGCAGCCGTCAATCGCGCCGGACCAGGCGCCGGCGGCGATGACGACCTGGCCGGCCGGCACGATCCCGTCGACGAGCCGAACGCCGTCGACGCGCCCGTTCTGGACAACGATGCTACGTACTTCGGCGCCGGTCCGAATCTCCACGCCGCCACGCCGCGCGGCGAGCTCGAGCGCCTTGCAGAGGCGGCGGTTCTCGACGTTGCCGCCCGGCTTCCAGCAGGCCGCGACGACCGCGGGCCCGAGCGACGGCTCCGCCTCGCGCAGGTCTGCCCCGCGCAGCACCGTGCTATTGCCGATCAATCCCAGGCGGACCGCGCGGTCGAGCCCGCGCGCCTGCTCGTCGTCGAACGCAGGGATCAGGCAGCCGGTCTCGCGGAACTCGGGATCGAGGCCGGATTCGGACTGCAGCGCTTGTGCGAAGGCAGGCCAGAGCTGGCGGCTCAGGTGCTGGAGCTGGAAGCCGGGCTCGTCGCCGTTGCCGATCGGGTCGCTCACGATGCCCGCCGACGCCCAGGAGGCAGCCTGGCCGGGCTGGCCCCGCTCGAGCAGCACGACCGCGAGACCGCGTTGGCGGAGGGCACGGGCGATGGCCAGACCCATCGCGCCGCCCCCAACGACGGCGACGTCGTGATTTTTTGCCGTTACCATTGATCCCCCTCTGCTGTCACGATTATAGCATCGTGCCAACCCGCGGCCGCGCTCCTATGCCTGGCAGGACGGCTGCGTCAAAAAGCGATTATTGACAAACCCCGTGGATACGTATAACATCGGCCGTGTATCCAAGTTGTCTAGACGAGTCCCTGGTTGCTCGGGTCGATCCCGAGATGAACCGGACCTGAGGAAAGACGCTCGATGGGCATAGTGGCGCTCCCACGGGGACCCCGGACGGTCGCTCGGCCCGACGCGGGGGCGATTGTCGCGGGCGTGATCCACAACTTTTACGTCGGGCGCCTCTTCAAAGCCTTCATCACGATCTATCTGGTCGCGACGATCAGCTTCTTCGTCGTCCACCTCATGCCGGGCAGCCCGGTCGAGGTGTACATCTACACCCTGATGAACCAGTACGGGGTGTCGTACGCCACGGCCCAGAACCAGGCGGCAGCGCTCTTCTCGGTCAACGTGAACGAGCCGCTGGTGCAGCAGTACGTCGGCTACCTGGGCCAGTTGGCGCAGGGGCACCTCGGGAACTCGCTGCTCTCGCCGGGCACCTCGGTCGGCTCGGTGATGCTCGCCTACATGCCGTGGACGTTGTTCTCGGTCGGCGTGGCGCTGCTGATCAGCTTTATCCTGGGCATCTTGCTGGGCATGCTGATGGCCTACCGCCGCGAGTCGGTCCTGGACCACGCGCTCTCGTTCGTCGGCTCGGTCTTTAATTCGGTGCCCAACTACATCGTCGGAATTCTCCTGATCGTGATCCTGGGGATTCAGCTCAACCTGATCGACATCGCGTCGATGCGTGGCTCGTTTTCGCCCGGCGTCAAACCGGGCGTCGACCTCCACTTCTTTCTGGACGCGCTGATGCACGCGTCGCTACCGATCCTCACCTACGTGCTCACGACCGTGGGCGCGTGGATGCTGACGATGAAGAGCAACACCAGCGCGACGTTGGATGAGGATTACGTGACGGTCGCGCGGGCGCGCGGGCTGGGCGACTGGCGGATCATGACCTCGTACGTCGGACGCAACGCGATGATTCCACTGGTGGCGCAGGTGGCGATCGCCGCGGGCTTCGCGGTCGGCGGCTCGATTCTGATCGAGACACTGTTCGTCTACCAGGGAATCGGCTGGATTCTGAACAGCGCGATCGCGCAGCGTGACTACACGGTGATGCAGGGAATCTTCCTGGTCATTACCATCTCAGTCGTCGCGGCGAACCTGCTGGCAGACCTGCTCTACGGTCGGATCGATCCGCGGGTGCGGATCCAGGGCGAGAGCGGAGGGTAATGGCGTGGCGACGACGGCGCTCGCGCCGGAGAGCGCTCATCCGGTCCTGACCGCGCTCCGGGGAGCGATCGGCGCGGTGCGCTCGGCGTTGCAGGCCCTCTCGTACAACCGGGCGGGCATGATCGCCACCTGGGTGTTCATCGTCATCGTCGTGATCTCCTTCGTGTCGCCGCTGGTCATCGCGGAGCCGCCGCCGGACTACGCCAACATTTACGCGGCGCCCTCGGCCGTCCACCCGCTGGGCACCGACTTTCAGGGGTCCGACGTTCTCGCCCAGGTCCTGCGGGGAGGCGAGGTCGTGCTGATCGTCGCGGCGGTGGCCGCGTTCGTGTCGGTGCTGATCTCGATCACCTTCGGCGCGCTGTCGGCCTACGCCGGAGGCTGGGTCGACACGGTGATCACCGGGTTGGCCGACGTCGTGTTGACGATCCCGGGCTTTCCCCTGCTGGCGGTGCTGGCCGCCTACCTTCGCCTGAGCAATCCCATCTTTCTCGCGTTGCTGATCGCGGCGCTGGGCTGGCCAACGCTGCTGCGCGCCGTGCGCAGCCAGGTGCTCTCGCTCAAAGAGCGCGATTATGTCGAGGCGGCGCGCGCGTTGGACCTCGGCACCGTCCACGTCCTGTTTCGGGAGATCCTGCCGAACATGCGCGCCTACATCGCGATGTACTTCGTGCTCTCGATGACCGGAGCGATCTACCAGCAGGTCGGGCTCTACCTGCTGGGCTTCGCACCGTTGGCGGGGGACAACTGGGGGATCATGCTGAACCTGGCCTGGTACCGCGGTGCGATCTTTTTCAAAGGGAGCTTCTGGTACATCATGGCCCCGATCATCGCCATCTCGGTGGTGCAATTGACGATGGTGACCATGACGCGGTCGCTGGAAGAGGCGTTCAATCCGCGGCTGCGGAAGGCTGGCTAGTTTTGAACCGGGCGAGCGCGGCTGAAGGATAAAGATGGCGACTGAACGGATCACGCAGCCCCAACCCCTGGTGCCGAACGACGTGCCGGCCGCGACGGCGGAGACGATTCTGTCGGTGCGCGACCTCTGGGTCGAGTACGCCACGTCGCGGGGGTCGGTGCGGGCAGTGCGCGGCGCGACGTTCGACCTGCACCAGGGTGAGAGCCTGGCGCTGATCGGCGAGAGCGGCTCCGGTAAGACGACGCTCGGCCTCGCGCTGGTGCGGCTGCTGCCGCGGGCGGCGCAGATTCCCCGCGGCGAGCTGGACTACTGCAAGGGTGGCAAGCCGGTCTCGATCCTGGCGATGGACCAGGGCAGCTTGCGCCGCTACCGCTGGGAAGAGTGCGCGATGGTCTTTCAGGGCGCGCAAAACTCGCTCAACCCGGTCCTGACTATTCGCGATCAGTTCTTCGACACCGTCCGGGCGCACCGGCGGCAGAGCGGTCGGGAGATCGAGGAGCGCGCCGAGGAGCTGTTGAAAATGGTGCAGCTCGAGCCGGACCGCGTGCTGCAATCGTACCCGCACGAGCTCTCCGGCGGCATGCGCCAGCGCGTGCTGATCGCGATGAGCTTGCTCCTGCAGCCGGAGATCTTGATTCTGGACGAGCCGACGACCGCGTTGGACATTCTGACCCAGCGCGCGATCATCGACGTGCTGCGGCGGCTGAAGGAACAACTGGGCTTCGCCACCATCTTCGTCTCGCACGACCTCTCGCTCGCGGCCGAGCTGGCCGATCGCGTGGCGACGATGTACGCCGGGCGCATCGTCGAGCTCGGGCCGGTCAACGACATCTTCTACCGGTCGGCGCATCCCTACACCGGCGCGCTGCTCGACGCGGTGCCAACGGTGGTGGGCGACGAGGAGAAGCTGACCTCGATTCCGGGCTCGCCGCCAGACCTGCGGACTCTGCCGACCGGCTGCCCGTTCCACCCGCGGTGCAGCTTCACCATCGACCGGTGTCGGACCGAGGAGGTGCCGGTCGAGTGGGTCTCGGAGCACCAGCAGGTGGCCTGCCTGCGCTGGCGCGAGCTGCGGCGCGAGAGGAGGTCCGGTGCCAGCACTGATTGAGGTCCGGCAGGCGAGCCAGAGCTTTCGGACGCGCCGCGGGGTGATCAACGCGCTGCAGGACGTATCGGTCAGCCTGGAGGGCGGCGAGGTTCTCTGCCTGGTCGGCGAGAGCGGCAGTGGGAAGACGACGCTGGGAAAAATGATCGCCGGCCTGCGCCGGCCGACCGGCGGGCAGGTCCTGTTCGAGGGGCAAGATATCTGGACCGCGTCCCACGAGGTGTTCGCGCGGTACCGGCGCGCCGTGCAGATCGTTCACCAGGACCCCTACGCTTCGCTGAATCCCGTCCAGCGCGTCCGCGACATCCTGGCCGCGCCGCTCGAGCGCCACGGCATCACCAAGGGCCGCGCGACGCTCGAGCGCATGCGCGAGATTCTGACGCAGGTCGACGTGACTCCGCCGGACGATTACCTGGACAAGTACCCGCACCAGCTCAGCGGCGGCCAGCGCCAGCGCATCTCGATCGCGCGGGCGTTGACGCTCGGTCCGCGGGTGATCGTGGCGGACGAGGCCGTCTCGATGGTCGATACGTCGATCCGGGTCAGCCTGCTGAACACGCTGCTGCGCCTGCGTGAAGACCTGAACGTCGCCTTTCTGTTCATCACCCACGACCTGGGCATCGCCAAGTACTTCGGCTGGAGTGGCAACACCGCGGTGATGTATCTCGGGCGGGTCGTCGAGCGCGCGCCGACGCGCGCGCTGATCGCGCACCCCCATCACCCGTACGCGCGCGCGCTGCTCTCGGCGATTCCGGAGCCGGACCCCGAGCTGACGCGGAAGAAAGCAAAGCTGCTGCTGAGGAGCCTGGAAATTCCCAGCCTGCTGGATCTGCCGCGCGGTTGCACGTTCCATCCGCGGTGCCCGTTGTTCGAGACGGGGCTCTGCGACGACCAGCGGCCCGAGCTGACCACGCTGCCGGATGGCCGTGAGGTGGCGTGCCACGTCGCCGTGCGCGACTTGCTTCCCCGCGCCAGCGGGGTGGCGTAGAGGAGAACGATGAATCTGGACCCGCAGCTTGGCAAAGCCGCGTTACAACTGAGCCTGTTCATCGTCGTGCTGGCTGGCGGGATGTTGCTGTTCTTGCGGCCGGGGTCGCCGGAGTTCGCCGTCACGGTGTTTTCGCTGATCATCGGCCTGGTGTTTTTCAGTCTCGTCGTGTTCCTGGTCCGGCGGTTCTCGCGTTAGGGTATCGTCCAGGGAGGTTT
>DATLRG010000645.1:0-8655 GCA_035534795.1 Chloroflexota bacterium | reverse complement strand
GCGTGCCATCCGGCGAGTACTTGATCGCGTTGACCACCAGATTGTGCAGCACCTGCTCGAGTCGGCGGGGATCTCCCATCGTCTCGGGAACGTCCGGTGCCGCGCTGACAGACAAGCTGTGCTCACGCGTGTTGGGCTTGAGCTTCTTGACGACTTTCTGCACCAGCCGTGGAATGCGCACCGGTTCCTTGTCCACGCGCAGCATGCCCGCTTCGATCTCGGACATCTCGAGCAGATCGGCGATCAGCCCGCTGAGCCGATCGCTCTCTTCGTCGATAATTTGCAGGAACTCACGACGTGTCTCGTCGTCCCACTCCACGTCGGTGCGGAGCAAGCTCGTGGCGTAGCCTTTGATCGAGGCTAATGGCGTCCGCAGTTCGTGCGAAACCGTCGAGAGGAGCTCGGACTTGAGGCGGTCGACCTTGCGGAGCGCCTCGACTTTGGCGGCCTCTTCGAACAAGCGCACGTTCTCGATCCAGACCGCGGCGTAGCGGGCCAGCGTCGCCACCCGGCGTTCGTCGTGCCCGTCGTAGCTGCGCGGATCAGTCGTTCCGAGCAGCAGGACGCCGATCGTCCTTGACTTTGCTTCGATCGGCACGGCGAGATAGCTCCGCAGCTCGCCGCGCAGCCCACAGAACCGCCCATCCGTCCGCGCGTCGGACACGGTGATCGCCTTGCCGGTCTGGTACACCACGCCCGCCAGGCTCCGCGCGGAAACAGGCTCTCCTCCGAAGTTCGGTAAACTCTGGACGTAGCGGCCGACGTGCCGGTAGTTGCGATCGCGGTCGCAGACCGCGGATGGGCGGAGCAGGCCAGTCTCCAGATCTTCGAGGTAGATCAGCGCTTCGCGATACGAGATCTCATCGTCGATCGCGTTCAACAGCTGCAAGCAGACCTGCTCGCGATCCAGAGGACGATTCACCGTCTCGACGAAGTCGTGGACCACCGAGGCTTCCACGCGCAGTCGCTTGTTTTCGATCGCCAGCGTATTGACGAGGTGTTCGCGGCCCTGGAGGCCAACGCGTAGCTCGCGTGACAGTCGGTCGAGGCTGGAGCGCAGCGTGTCCAGCTCGCCAGCCATCTCGGTCAGGTCGGTCGCCAGGACGCGAAAGGCCGGGGAAACCGGCGGCGGGAGTGGGCCCGGCGTATCGCCATTCAGGATACGTCGAGCGATGCGGTGCAACAGGTTCAGTGATCGCCGTTCGGGCTGGCTCAAGGCGAGTCCGCTGAACACCGTCAAACCGGTGGTCAGTGCGATGAACAAGCCGAGAGGAACGACCAGAGTCGAGGCGGGAGCCGACGGTCTCGCCAGGATCAAGGCGAGCGATCCGACCAGCAGGAGCAAACCGGCGCTGCCAAAGATCGCCACCACGCGGATCGTACCGGGCGCTTGCCGTTGGCTCGGCACGTGAACGCCAAACGCGCCCTGCGCGCGCATTGGCGACACGACCGCGCGGCCTCGTGCCAACTCCATGCTGCCCTCTTTAACTAGGGGTCGACTGCTTGCATCCTCATCGCATCTGCGCCGAGCCGGAGGAGCACAGGCACCCTGGGGACCAAGGGCGCTGACGGACGGAAATTGTATCGGCTCGTGCATCCCTCTGTCAAGTTGCAATTTCCTTATGTGCTGTTGGCGAGGAGGTGCCTCGCAGCGCGGGGTCGGGATCGCGTGTTATACTTGGGTCGAACGACACGACATTACGGTTGAGCCAGGATGGAAGACGCAGGGATTTGCCGCGCAAATCCCTGCGTCTTCCATCCTGGCTCAACCGTAGAAGAGGCAACTTTGACACCGTCACCGACGACCGACCAGTTGTCCGAGCTTCGCACCCGCGTGGCCGAGATCGTGGATCTCGGCCAGGTCGCGGGAGTCCTTGGCTGGGACCAGGAAACGATGATGCCGCCAAAGGGCGCCGAGTCCCGCGCGACGCAAATGGCGACGCTCAGCAGTATCAGCCACGAGCGATTCACCAACCCGCGCGTGGGCGAGCTGCTCACCGCGCTCGAGCAACCGGGCGCCCAAAAGCATCTGACGGACATTGACCGCGCGCTCGTCCGCGTCGTCCGCCGAGATTACGACCGGTCCGCCAAACTACCCGGGTCCCTGGTGCGTGAGCTGGCACTCGCGACGACCCGCGGGGTGGAATCGTGGCGGCGCGCGCGACGCGCCTCGAGCTGGACTCTGTTTGCGCCCGATTTGCGCAAGGTCGTGGATTTGAAGCGTCAGGAAGCAGCGTGCGTTGGCTACTCAGACCATCCATACGACGCCTTGCTCGACGAATATGAGCCGGGGGCCACCTGCGCGCAGCTCACGCCACTGTTCGACCGATTGCGCCGGGACACGCTCGCCCTGCTCGCCCGGATCGACCGCGCGCAGCGAAAGCTCGACCGCTCGATCATCGAGCAGGCGTACGATCGGTCGAAGCAGGCGGCCTTCGGCGCGCTCATCCTGGAGCGCATGGGCTTCGATTTCGACGGCGGGCGGGAAGACACGTCATCCCATCCCTTCACCACCAGCTTCGGCCCCACCGACGTGCGGATCACGACGCGCTACGACGATCACGACTTCGCGGTGGCATTTTACGCGACGGTTCACGAGGGCGGCCACGCGCTGTACGACCAGGGCATTCCTGCCGACCTGGCGCGCACCGGCCTGGGAGAGTGCGCCTCGCTCGGCATTCACGAATCTCAGTCGCGCCTCTGGGAGAACATCGTCGGACGCAGCCTCCCGTTCTGGAAGTTCGCCCTGCCGAAGCTGCGCGATCTATTCCCCGCGCAGGTGGGCAGCGCGACCCCGGAGCTCATGGTCGGCGCAGTCAATCAGGTTGCTCGATCGTTGATCCGGGTCGAAGCCGACGAAGTGACGTACAACCTGCACATCATCCTGCGCTTCGAGCTCGAGCGACGGCTGATCGGCGGTGAGATCGACGTGGACGCGCTGCCCTCGCTCTGGGGCGAGAAAATGGGTGAGTATCTCGGCATCGAGGTGCCGAATGACGCGGAGGGCGTGCTCCAGGATACTCACTGGGGGTCAGGGCTGTTTGGCTACTTTCCGACGTATAGCCTGGGGAACCTCTACGGGGCGCAGTTGTGGGCGGCGATCCGTCGGGATCTCCCCGACGTCGAAGAGCGCCTATCAGCAGGCGAATTCCGCGTCATCCTCACCTGGCTGCGCCAGCGAGTCCACCGACACGGCCGCGTCTACCTGCCCGGCGAGTTGATTCAACGGGCCACCGGCGAGCCGCTGAATCCACGGTATCTCACGCGGTATCTCAACGAGAAGTATGGTGCGCTCTACGGGTTCACCGGCGACGACTGAGCGAAGCCCTTGTCACTCGCCCGGTCCTCGCTCGACCTCTTGAGCGAGGTCGGCTCCTGCCTGGAACAGCCCCGGCCGGACGATGCTTTCGCGCATGACCTCATCCTGGAGGTTCAGGCGGCGCGCTGCTAGCGCATCGTTCAGAGTGACGTAGCCGATCACGCGGCGGGGCGCGCCCGGTTCGACGACCGGCAGCCAGGACAGATCGTTCCGAAGCATCGCGAGCAGCGCCGCGTCCATGAACTCGTCCGGGTAGGCGACGACTGGCGTGGGCCTTGCCAGACAGGCAGCGGTTGAGCTCGCTAGCGCGGGATCGGTCTCCGCTGCCAGGACTTGCCGCTCGGTGATAGCGCCGACCAAACATCCGTCACGTCCCACGACGATCCATACCTGGACGCCTCGCGGGCCGCTTACCCGGGCGAAGCCATCGAGCAGGGTGTCCGCTTGCAGCACGCTGGTGACCAGTTGACGAACTGGTGTCTCCGCCGACACGACCTGGAAGTCGGTTCGCATGAGCAGGTGGACTTTCACGTAGGTGAGGATGTCGGGCTGGTAGGCGCGAGGCACCTCGACGCCGCGTTGCGCGAGACGCTCGGTCATCACCGAGTATTCCGTGAGCAGTCGCGCGACGATGTCCGCGACCATGCACCCAATCATCAAGGGAAGGATCGCGTGGTAGTCGCCGGTCAACTCGAATCCGAACAGAAACGAGGTGACCGGGATCCTGGCGGCCGCTCCAAACAGCGCGCTCATCGCGACAATGGCGCAGACCTCCGGTTTCAGCGGCACGCCGGGCGTGAGAGAGCCGACGACCTGGCCATAGGCGCTGCCCAACGCGCCGCCAATCAGCAGCATCGGCGCCAGGAGGCCGCCGGAGGTGCCCGACCCCAGCGCCGCCCAGAGCGCCACGGTCTTCCCCAGCGCGAGCTTGAGCGCATCGCCGGTCCCCAGGCGCGATTCCACGACCGCGGTGATCAGCGGGTAGCCCATCCCCAGGACCTGCGGCTCGACATAGGCGATCAGGCCGAGAATGAGGCCACCAATCGCCGGCGCCACGATCACGTGGAGGCGGAAGACCTCCTGGAACAAGTCCTCGACGAGGAACAGCCCCTTGCTGATGACGACCGCCGCGACTCCGACGATGATGCCGAGCGGAATGAAGAACGGGAGCGCGAGCGGGCCCCCGTAGTTGACCGGTGGAACGGCGAACATCGTACCGGGGCCGAGGAGGTACGTCCGGGCCGCCGACGCGACAGCGCTGGCAATCACCACGGGAATCAGCGAGCGCGGCCGAAACTCGAAGAGCAGGAGCTCGAGCGCCAGCGCCACGGCAGAGATCGGCGTGTTGAAGATGCCCACCATGCCGGCGGCAGCGCCACAGGCGAGGAAGACCTTTCGCTCCGCGGCCGTCAGGTTCAGGCGCTGCCCGATCAGCGACCCGATCGCGCCGCCGGTCTGGATGATCGGTCCCTCTGCACCGAACGGACCGCCGGTCCCGACCGCGATCGCCGCCGAGATCGGCTTCAGAACGGCGACGCGGACGTCGATGCGGCTCTGTTTCGCGACAATGGCTTCCATCGCCTCGGGGATGCCGTGGCCACGGATGCGCTCGGTACCGAAGTGAGCCATCAACCCGACGAGGAGCCCACCAATGGCGGGAATGAGGATCATCCAGGGAGCGATTGATGCCGGTGGGTAGTGCAGCGCGGCAGAAGCCCGTTGGTAGAAGGCGAGGTTGGTGATGATGACGATCAAGTAAAAGAGGGCAAACGCCGCCAGCGCGCCAATCACTCCTAACACGATCGCGGCGAGACTCAGGACCGCGACCGCCCGACCCTCCGTGCGCTCCCAAACAGGCAGGGGCATCGGGACACTCTCCGGGATCCACGGCGTGTACGCACCATGCTGAAGGGCAAGTCAGGGGCCGACGTGATCAGCCGCCCAATTAGTTAGCCCGCAGTGAGAACGACGTTGATCTGCTTGATGTGCTGCGCACATCAAGCAGATCAACGTCGTTCTCACCGTCGCTGCTCTTTAGTGGCGGCCCTTGCCAGATCCTTCGAGCGTCTTCGCCAGAAGCGACGAATCGAAGGAATAATCCGTCTGCTGGCGGGCGGCATGGCGTGTGAGCGCGAGGTCGACGAGGCGATCGACCAATCGGCGAAATGGCAGATCCGTGGCTTCCCAGAGGTAGTACGCGAGGGAACCGGGCAGCGTGTTGATCTCGTTCACGTAGACCCGCTCGTCCGGGGTCAGCAGGAAATCGATCCGCGCGACGCCGGCCGCATCGATCGACTGAAACACCTTTCTCGCCAGGTCCTGGATCCTGGCCGTCAGGTCCGGTGAGATCGGGGCGGGAATGCGCCGGCTCGCTCCTTTCATCCCCTGTGACTTCCCGCCGCGGATGTACTTGTCGTCGTAGCTCAGGAAGGCTTCCCAGGAGACCGGCTGCTCGCAGACGGACACGCTCAAGTCATCGCCGGCGCCAAGCACCGAACAGTTAATGTCCACGGCGCCGTCGAGCGCCCTTTCGACCAGCAGACGCGTGTCGTAGTGAGCGGCCACGTCCAGCGCGGTGCAGAGCGAAGCCTGATCGGTGGCGCGCGTGATTCCAACGCTCGACCCGAGATTCGAGGGCTTGACGAACGCCGGGTACCCGACCTCCGCTTCGATGCGCGCGACGACTCGGTCCGGCGAGCTCTCCCACTCGTCACGTCGGGCGGTCGAGCAATCGAGAATGGGCAAACCGGCCGCGCGAAACACGGCCTTCATGAGAATCTTGTCCATGCCAACGGCCGAGGCCAGGACGCCGGAGCCGACGTATGGCAGGTTCGCCAGGTCGAACAGCCCTTGCAGCGTACCATCTTCCCCGAAGGTGCCGTGGACGCAGGGAAACGCCACGTCGACGGCGATCCGATTGCCACCCGTGAGCGGCAGGAACCGGCTGCGCTGTTCCACCAGATTCAGCACGCCTTGATTGGGGAATGGGGGCAGCGACGCCCTGGTGAGCGTGCGCTCGAGATCGCGGGCCTGATAGGTCTCGATTTTCCGCAGCGCCGGCCCGGTGAGCCACGCGCCGCCCTTCGTGATGTACAGGGGAATCACGTCGTAGCGCTCGGGATCGAGCGCGTCCATCGCCTGCAGCGCGGTGATGATCGACACCTCGTGCTCGACCGAGCGGCTCCCGTAGATCACGCCAATTCGCAGCTTGCTCATGCCCATCCCTCACCGCCCGGCCTGCCAGGTGGTTCATTCATCGTAGTTGTCCGGCAAATCATTCTCAAAGAGCACCGCGTCACCGCGTTGGAGAAGCGTCTTCAAGAGCTCGGTTGCCTCGGCCAGGTTGCGCGTGACGATCAGTCGGTCGCGGCCGAAGCCGGCCTGGACCAGACCATCGGCGATGGCGCGGGTCTGCTTCGGGCCGATCAGAATGACCCCGTCGCACACGCCCGCCGCCTGGCGACCGAACTCGCGGTGCGCGGCGTCCTGCAGATCGGCGAGCTCAACCATCCCCGGGGTGACCAGGTAGCGCCGACCTCCTTCGAACGTCCCGAGCGTCTCGAGCGCGGTCGCCGCACCGCGCGGATTCGAGTTGTAGGTGTCGTCGATCACGGCGATCCCGTTGCCGTTGGGGATCAGCTGCAACCGGTGCTCGATCGGCTCCAGGCGCGGAATCGCGGCCACCACCTCCCCGAAGCTCATTCCGCAGGCGAGCGCGGCGGCGGACGCGGCGAGCACGTTCGCCACGTTGTGGCGCCCGAGCAGCCGCGTAGTGACCGCGGCGCGCTGGCCATCACTCGCACAGACGGTCAGATCCAGGCCGGCGCTCGTCAAGCGCACCTCCTCGGCCCAGAGCGTGCGCCGTGGATCGGGCGGGCCTCCGACGAGGACACGGCGGCAACGGCAGCGGACCGACAGCTCGCGGCAGGTATCGTCGTCGCCATTGAAAACCGCCAGGCCGTCCGCCGGCAGCGCGTCGATCAGCTCGAACTCGGCCCGGACCACGTTCTCCATCGAGCCGAAGCGTTCGAGGTGTTCTGGCCCCACGGCAGTCAGAACGCCGATCGACGGTCGGACGAGTCGGCAGAGCTGCTCGATCTCACCGCGTTTGTAAGCTCCGAGCTCGGCCACGAAGTAGTGACATTCTGGCCGCAGCTGCTCGCGGATGACCCGACACAATCCCATGGGCGTGTTGAAGCTTCGCGGGGTCGCGAGCGCCGGGTGGCGCGTCGAGACGATTTGGACGAGGATCGACTTCGTGCTCGTCTTGCCATAGCTACCGGCGACGCCGATGACGACCGGGTGATACCGCCGCAGAATCCGACGCGCCGACGATAGGTAGTACCGCCGAAAACCAGCCTCGACCGGGTAGACCACCAGGTTAGCCAGGGACATGAGCGGCCAGCAGAACGCTCCGACAACCAGGAGGGCCAGCGCGATCGACGGGAACGGCGCGGTGCGAGCGACAACCGGCAGCCGGTTCGCCAGGACAAAGACGATGACGGCGACGACGACCGCGCAGAAAACCCAGCTGGCGAGCAGGCGACGCGCCCGGGCCGTCAAGACGAGCGGCTTCTTCGCCTCGGGCTGCTTGGATGGGAGCGATTGCCGGATTCCCAGCGCGACGCCGCCGATGGGCGCGATGAGCCAGGCGAGACCCGGCAGCACCAGCGCCAGGACGATCACGCCGGCCACCCCGGCGACCAGCGGTCGGTCGACCGCGCTCCGCCCGTGGCTCGCGAGCCACCGCCAGAAACGTCCAGTTTGGTATTCCTCGAGTTGCAAAACGTGGAGCGCATGCAATGCGACCAGCGCGACGGGTCGTGCCCACGCGACGACGACGAGCACTCCGAGAAGGGCGAAGATCACTGGCGTCATTAGCTTCCGACGAAGTGAGCCAGAATCCGGCAGAACTGGTCCGGGCGATCCAGATAGCTGAAGTGACCGGCGCCTTCGAAAACGACCAGCCCCGCATCTGGGATCAGCTTCTCCATCAGCCTTCCATCGTCGAGCGGCGTGTCTCGGTCTTGATCACCCCAGATAAGGACGGTCGGCGCCTTGATCCGCGGCAACAGCTCTCGCAGGTCTTCGTTGACCACCTTGACGAAGGTCGCGCGCAGAATCGGATCGACGGCGGCGTTGTAATCACTCGATCCCACCGCTCGGTGAAGTTGGCCGAGCCATGGCTCCTTTCGTCGCCGCAGACCTGGCAGCGACAGGATCTTCCGCGCGAGCTTGACCAGATAGACCTTCAGATAGTAGCGGGGCCCGCGCGGCGGCACCAGTCCGGCGCTATCGACGAGAATGAGCTTGCTCACCAGCTCCGGGTGCCGCGC
>DATLRG010000644.1:0-9987 GCA_035534795.1 Chloroflexota bacterium | reverse complement strand
CCCCTGAGCAACGAGGTGCGCCTGGACCGCCTGGCACTGCTGACCCGCGCGCGCTGGCCAATCGGCCACCGTACGCTCATCGATCCCCAAGGCCGCCACGATGGCGTGGAGCGGACCGCCATGGCAGACCAGGATCAGCCCCAGCGTCACGGTGTCGACGGCAGTCCGCAGGCGATAGAAAGCGGTCCCTTCGGTCGCGCTGAAGGTCTGGTGACAGGCATGGCAGATGTAGCGCCGATCCCGCTGACGATGCACGCCGAGGTTCCCTTTGCCCCCCTGGCCTCGCCACGAACAGGCCGGATTGTGGCAGAATTGCTTGGTCGGGTCCACGACACACCTCCGACGAACGCCTTGGGGAATGACTTGCGTTCGTTCGAATGCACCGCGGACCCACTTCTTTCCACTCATCACCCGCCCCACCACGGTTTGGTGGGGTGCTACCCGTGAGAGCGGCACGACGTGTTTTGGGGATTTATCAGCTTCTGTTGTCCCTCGTCATCGGCCTGGGGCTCATGCCACTCGGCACGAGTGAACCCGCTCGAGCGGCGTCACCCGGGATCACCGTGCAGCAGAACACCGCCAAGAACGAGTTTCCCCGGCGCATCACTTTCGACCTTCAGGCGCAAAGCCTCACCCAGATTACATCGGTGCGTCTCGTCTATCGGGTTGGCGACGATCCGGTCATGACGGTCGCCGCGGCATCGTTCACGCCGGGGTTCCGCGTCGACGCGACCTACCAGATTGACCTCCGTCGCGAGTATCTTCCTCCGGGCGTGACGATCCAGTACCGGTGGCAGATCCGGGATCTGAGCAACGCCAACCTCACGACAGATGGGTCCGATCTGTGGATCAGCGATCCACGCTTTGTCTGGCGAGGCCGACGATTGGGTGCCGTGACGCTGTATTGGCACGACGTCGACGACCAGTTCGCCCACGTCCTCCTCGACACCGCGGCGCAAGCGCTCACCAACGCCAGCACGGCCACGGGCCTGCCTGTCACTCGACCGGTGCAGGTGTTGGTCTATGGCAACGGGTCGGATTTCAAGTCGGCGCTGGGAGCCGGAGTAAACCCCTGGGTTGGTGGGCAGACCTTCGCGTTATACGGGGTCAGTTTGCTGCTCACACCGCCGAACGACGTCGTCGCCGCTCAGAAGAACGTGGCGCACGAGGTGACTCACGTCGTCATCGACAGCACCACCGAGGATCCGTTTGGTCCGCTTCCGACGTGGCTTGACGAGGGGCTGGCGATGGTCGTATCGGCCGGCGACCCTGGCCCGACTTTTCGGCAGGCCCTTCAGAATGCCCTGCGCGGACATCACCTGATGTCCATCCAGTCCTTGAGTGGCTCCTTCCCGGAAGACACCGATCGAGCCACCCTGGCCTACGCCGAGAGCAACAGCCTTGTCCGATACTTCGAGCAACGGTATGGACGGGAGAAGCTTACTCAGCTCATCGCGGCATTTCGGCAAGGCGAGACCTCAGACGAAGCGTTTCGACAAGGCATTGGGAGGACGACCCGCGACTTTCAGCGCGCCTGGGAGGCAAGCCTGTCTTCGACAACTACCCCGGCGACTCAACCCGCCTCTGGATCGCCGATCTTGAAGGCCCTCACGGCCGCGCCGAACATCGTCTTCGGCCTTCTGCGAGACCTGCTGCACCTGCTCCGCACGACGAAGGGGCAGGCCGCATGAGGGTGCTGGACTACTCGTCGTGGCCGCCCTCGCGGGGGTTGCAGTAATCGATGCGTGTCGTCGGCTGGAAGTTCGCAACCAGGATCTCGCGCTTGAACTCCTCGCCCTTGAGCGCGCCTTCGGCCGACACGTCCAATGTGAACTGCTGCAGGGTGCCGAGACGTCGGCCACCGATGGTGACCGGGCGCCTCACCACGTAGATGGCTGCCCAGGGGCAGCAATAGTCGTGCCCGAGACGCTGACCCGCGCGGTTGGTCGCGTCGGCAAGGTCGCCACGAGCATACGCGGCGTCGATCTGTTCCTGAAGGCCCAGCGTCCGCTGCGGATCGGGGTCATATTGCCAGAGCAGAGCGATCGTCTCGCACGCCTGCGGATCCCGCTTCCACGCGTCGTGAGTCGCCGGATCGGTCAGACACCAGGGATCGAACCCGGGCTCGCCGGGGCCAGGCGGCCGTCGTCGTTCATGCGCGATCGCGGATGCTGGTCGATCCGCTCGCGGTTGGGGACGGTCCAGCAAGCGCGGCACCGCCAGGTACTGACCCAGGTGGTAGTACTCCTCCAAAGCCACCTTCACGTGCCGCTCGATCTGTTCGTGCAACTCCTGGGGAACGTCGCGGCCCCAGAGGCCCTGGGCGTACTCGGCCTTCGTGCTGGCATCGGCGAGGAGCTGGCGGAGCTGTTGGACCGTGTTCTGGCGTTCTTGTGGCGTCCCGGCGACCTCGAAGACCGCCATCGCTCCCTCGGCGTGGGTGCGCAACGCACGAGTCGCGGCGAGCATGGCGTCCAGGTGCGGACCCGGGCACGGCTCGACCTCCGCCCAGGGCGGGAGATCGGCCGGGACGTCGACGTCGAGCTGGTAGGCTGGATTGCTCTGCGCCTGGCGCGCCCGGCTCAACCATTCCTCAACCTGACTGTAGAAGGTGTGGACCTGGCGGGCGGTCACCGGGGGCACGTATCCGACGGTCGCCGGGCTCGCGCGAGAATCCGCGTCCAGGAACTCATCCCCGAGGGTCTGCAGGGCAAAGGCGTTCCACGCGCACAGGAATTCGACCTTGGTCGCGGCCTCCACCTTCCAGGGGTGAACGCCCTGGACCTTGAGGGCCAGACGCTGGTCCTCGACCTGTTTGAGAAGGTCGTACACGGCGTTGCCCGCGCGTCGGTACGCCTCGAGGGTATCAGATGAAACCTCGCCATGGACCAGTGCAAAGACTCGTCCCCACACAGTTGGCTGCTCTCCCATCTTGCGCTCCTTCTACAGCCATAAGTGTCGCACGTGGGCTCTCGGACCCATCGTCCATCGGAGCGTGCTACCTTTCTCGCCGACCACCGGTGCTGACGCGAGCATGGCCAATGGTTCTCTCGAACCAGGATGCCCTGCCTATTCCACGACCAGCTTGCCGCGGAGCATGTTCATCTGGCAGTGGAAGTCGTACTCGCCGGGCTTCTCCGGGGTGAACTCGATCGAGACGATCTGGCCCGGGGGCAGGAAAGCGCTCTTGCCGAAGTCGCCCAGGATCACCGTCTCTGAGCAGGCCGAGGTTTCCTGGCGCAGGAAGTTCAGCCGCACCGGCTTGCTGTGCTGCACCACGATCACGTCCGGGGTATAACCGCCCTTGACGACGACGTCGACCTCCTGGACCTCCCCGAGCGCAGCGGCCCGGGTGGCCTCTTTGGGGGCAAACCAGAAGAACCAGGCGATGACACTGCAGAGGACGAGCCCGCCCACCGTGACGACGATCTCGGCCGATCCCATTAGCGCACGTCCCTTGGCTTCCAGCCGCGCAAGCGGTTCGCGTTGGTCACGACCGTGACCGAGCTCGCGGCCATCGCCGCCCCGGCGATCATCGGCGAGAGCAACAGACCGACGAAGGGATAAAGCATGCCCGCGGCGATGGGCACCCCCAGCGTGTTGTAGATGAACGAGCCGAACAGGTTCTGCGTGATGTTGTGCATGGTGGCGCGGGAGATCTCGATCGCGGTGACGACGCCCCGGAGGCTACCGGTGATCAGGGTAATGTCCGATGCCTCGATGGCGACGTCGGTGCCGGTGCCAATCGCCATGCCGACGTCGGCTTGGGCGAGGGCGGGCGCGTCATTGATCCCGTCGCCGACCATCGCCACCTTCCGCCCTTCCGCCTGCAACCGCCGCACCTGCAAGGCTTTCTCCGCCGGCAGCACCTCGGCCAGGACGCGATCGATTCCGACGGCATGGCCGATCGCGTCGGCGGTCCGCCGATTGTCGCCGGTGATCATCACCACCTGTACGCCGAGCGTCTTCAGACCGCGGATCGCCGCGACCGAATCCGGCTTCACCGCGTCGGCGACGGCGACCAGTCCGGTGACCCGCTCATCGACGACGACGTACATCGGCGTCTTGCCCTCGTCGGCGAGCCGCGTGGCGACCGCTTCGAGCTCGCCCGGCGCGAGCTGGCGCTCGTCGAGCATCGCCCGGTTGCCCAGCGCCACCCGGCGCCCTTCCACCCGCGCCTCGACGCCGCGCCCCGGCAGCGCGACGAAATTCTCGGCCGAGGGGATGCTCAGCTCGCGCTCCCGCGCCCCCTGGACGATCGCCGCGCCCAGCGGATGCTCCGATCCCTTCTCAACCGCCGCCGCCAGACGCAGCACGCCGTTCTCGTCGTGCGCCCCGGTCGCCACCACGTTGGTGAGAACCGGCTTGCCGATCGTGATCGTGCCGGTCTTGTCCAGCACGACGGTGTCGACGTCCCGCGCTGCCTGCAACGCGGCACCGTTCCGAATCAGCACGCCAAACTCGGCCGCCTTGCCCACTCCGACCATCAAAGAAATGGGTGTCGCGAGGCCGAGTGCGCAGGGGCAGGCGATGACCAGCACCGAGACCGCCGTCACCAAGGCGTAGACGAGGCGGGGTTGGGGTCCAAAGTCGAACCAGGCGACGAAGGTGAGGACGGCGACGATCAGCATCGCCGGGACGAAGTAGCCGGAGACGACGTCGGCGATCCGCTGGATCGGTGCCTTCGAGGCCTGGGCCTGCTGGACCATGCGGACGATTTGGGCAAGCGCCGTGTCCTTGCCGACCTTGGTCGCGCGGAACCGAAACGCCCCGGTCGTGTTGATCGTCGCGCCGATGACCTCGTCGCCCGGGTGCTTCTCGACCGGGATCGGCTCGCCGGTGAGCATCGACTGGTCGACCGCCGACGCGCCGTCCGCGACGATGCCGTCCACCGGCACCTTCTCGCCCGGACGCACCAGTACCAGGTCGCCCACCAGCATTTCTTCGACCGGGATGTCCTGCTCGCGCCCCTCGCGGATCACTCGCGCCGTCCGGGGCTGGAGGCCGATCAGCTTCTTGATCGCTTCAGAGGTGCGCCCGCGCGCCCGCAACTCGAGCGCCTGACCCAGGAGGACCAGCGCGATCACCACGGCAACCACGTCGAAGAAAGGCTCCTCGGTGCCGGGTGGGAAGATCCGGGGCACGGAGATGGCCGCCACGGAGTAGATCCAGGCCGCACCCGTGCCGACGGCGATCAGGGTATTCATGTCGGCGGCGCGGTGCTCGAGCGCACGCCAGGCGCCGACGAAGAAGCGCTGGCCGGAATAGAGCAGAACCGGGAGCGTCAGGAGGGCGTCGACGAACCAAATCAGCCGTAGGGTGCCCCGCGGCAGGTCGCGCAAGACCGGCACGAACTGCGGGTAGGACGATAACAACACCGGGATCGCGATGATCGCGGCAAAAAGAAAGCGGTTGAAGAGGGTCCGGTACTCGTGCGCGTGGGCTTCGCGTTCGGCGTCAGGCGAGAGCTCGGTAGGCGCTGAAGTCGTCCGGTAGCCCGATTCCGCTTCAATGGTGCGCCGGACCAGCGCCAGATCGGCGAGGCTGGGCACATATTCAACCCGCACCTCGCCCTGCCCGAGGCTGACCTCAGCCGAGAGGATTCCCGGCAACCGCCGCAGCGCGTCCTCCAGACGCGGCACGCACGACGCTCAGGTCATCCCGACGATGCCGATGCGTTCCAGCGTCGAACCGATCTCGTAGCCCACTTGGCGGACGGCCTCGGCCATCCGGGTCAGGTCGGTCTGCTGGCGATCGTAGACGACGGTGGCGCGGCGGGTCTCGGGGTTCACTGCGGCGCGCTTCACCCCCGGCAGGGCTTCGAGCGCCTGTTGAACGCGCTGGGCACAGGTCGCGCAGTCCAGCTTTTCGATCGGGAGCTCCACGTAGACGATCCGGGCGTTTGGTGGGACGCCGGTCGTCACCGAGGGCACCGGGCGCTTCGCGGTGGTCGGCTCCGCCTCCAGGAACGGTGCAACGCCTTCTGGAGACGAGAGACCCTCCATGGCCTGCTCCGGCGAGGCGTAGCGGTCTGGATCAGCCTGGAACTTTTCCGCGCACTGTTCGGAGCAGAAGGAGTACGTGCGCCCGCCGTGGTCGACCGTGCGCATGGCCTGGGATGGAGATAGCTCCATCCCGCAGACCGGATCCACCACTCTGGTCGGTGCCCCGACCAGCTGACCATCAACTCCCACGAAGAACCTCTTCTTTTCGACTGCCCCAACTGTCGTGCCAGCGCGCGAGATCAGAGCAGCCGATCAACGGAAACTGCCGCCCGCGGCACTGGACTCCTCCCCGCGGGACCCAGCATTCGTGGCGACGACAGCAGAGTGGGCATCGCCACCGGTGCGCACGCGCCCGCTAGCCCACCGGGATGGCGTAGGCGACGGGAACCGACGCACCCCACGGATCGTTCACCCGCGCCTCGTGAATCGTGTAGTTTCGATCGGCATCCAGACCGCTGGTCCGACGTTCGGACAGGTACGCCTCAAGGTGGGCGCGCGCGTCTGGCCCGGCCGCGTGGGCGATGCCGCAACAGCAGTGCTCGTGGGCGGCGGGCGCATCACGCTTCAGTCGAACCTGTGGGCGACAGCCACAGTCGCAGACGTAGCGAACCCCGTAGGTCTGGCCATCGCGCAAGAGGCGTGTGCTGAACTCGATCTCCTTTTCCTTCGGGTCAGTCATGCTATCCTCCTCACTGTGGCGTCGCGCCGGCGACGGCATAGCCCTCGTCGTCCAGGATCGTGCCGACCGTCTCGAGCGAAATCTTGGACGGGTCATAATCGAGGGAGACCGTCTTCGCCGCGACGTCGACGCGCACCGCGTTGACGCCCGGCTCCTGGCTCAGCGCGCCTTCGATCGCCCGCTGGCAGTGCTCGCACGAGATGTCCGGAACGTTGAGAATCGTCTGGGCCATGGAACTCTCCTTCATGTCTATTGCTCGACCGTGATCGTGCCGCGCATACCGGCCTGATAATGGCCGGGGACGTGGCAGCCGTAGGAGACGGTGCCGAGTTTGTCGAAGGTGTACACGAGCGTCGCGGTCTGGCCGGCCGG
Organism: Chloroflexota bacterium; assembly: GCA_035534795.1. Lineage (GTDB taxonomy): Bacteria > Chloroflexota > UBA6077 > FW602-bin22 > CADDYW01 > JAJPKB01. The sequence goes on along the minus strand of DATLRG010000644.1, from coordinate 2,931 downwards.
GACGCCGACGGCGAAGGCGGAGTCACCGCCCATCACCATGCCGCCGCTGGCCATCGCCCGCTCGTGCTCCTGCTGCACCGCGGCATCACCGACGACAAACTCGTGCGGAACCGACCCGGTGTTGGTCACCTTGAAAGCGACCGTTTCGCCGTTGCGCACGGTCACGGCCGCCGGTGCGAAGCGGAGCTGGTCGTTGGCACTGATCGCGATGGTGCGGTCGGGCGAGTGGGTGTTGACCGCGATCACGCCCGCGACCTCGCCATCCACTGCGACGTACAGCGGCGTCGCCCCATCGCGGGCCAGCTCGCCGGCCCGGTCGGCCAGCCCATCGAGGCTGATGCCCGATGTCGCCAGCAGCGAACGATTGCCCAGGATCAACTCGCGCCCATCCACCCTCGCCTGGATACCCTGGCCGGTGATCGATCCGAACCGCTCAGCTTTCGGCAGCGCCAGCCCGAGCTCGCGCGCGTGGGCGACGATTGCCTCGCCGAGCGGATGCTCGGAGCCCACTTCCGCCGCGCCGGCCAGCCGGATCAGCTCGGCCTCCGTCAGTCCGTCGGCGGCGATCACTCCGGTCACCCGGGGCTTGCCGCGGGTGAGCGTGCCGGTCTTGTCCAGCACGATCGTCTCGATCTTCCGTGCCTGCTCAAGCGCCTCACCACCCCGGATCAGGATGCCGTGCTCGGCGGCCTGGCCGGTGCCGACCATCATCGCCGTCGGCGTCGCTAGGCCGAGGGCGCAAGGGCAGGCGATGATCAGGACGTCGATCGCCGCTTGCAGCGCCAGCGTCAGCCGCGCTGCTGCCGGCCCGAAGATCAACCAGCCGACGAAGGTCAACGCCGCGAGCCCGAGAATCGCCGGCACGAAATAGGAGGCGATCGTGTCGGCCAGACGCTGGATCGGCGCCTTCGAGCCCTGGGCTTCCTCGACGAGGCGAACGATCTGGGCCAGGGTCGTGTCGCGACCGACCTTGGTCGCCCGAAAGACAAACGAGCCGGTCCGGTTGAGGGTCGCGCCGATCACCCGATCGCCGGCGCCCTTCTCGACTGGCAGACTCTCCGCGGTGAGCATGCTCTCGTCGAGCGTCGACGCTCCCTCGGCAACGATCCCGTCCACCGGGACCTTCTCGCCCGGGCGCACACGAACCAGGTCGCCGACCTGCACCGCGTCAACCGGCATGTCCTGCTCGACGCCGCCGCGGATGACCCGAGCGGTCCGGGCCTGCAGGCCCATGAGAGCCTTGATCGCCCCACTGGCCTGTTTCTTGGCGCGTGCTTCCAGCCAGCGACCGAGCAGGATCAGGGCGACGATGATCACCGCCGACTCATAATACAGGTTCGCCTGAAAGCCCCAGCGCTGGGCGAGGGTGGGCCAAAGGGTGACGAACGCGCTGTAGCCGTAGGCGACGCTGGTGCCGAGGGCGACCAGCGTGTTCATATTGGTGCTGCCGTGCTTCCCCGCGGCCCAGGCGGCCTGATAGAAGACGCGGCCGGCCCAGAACTGGATGATCGTCGCGCCGATCAGCAGCACCGGCGCCACCAGGACCATGTCGAGATTGAGTGGCAGGTACATCAGCGCCATCATCACGAGGCCGACGACCAGGCTGACGAGCGCTTTGCGCTTCAGGTCGTCGACCTCGCGCTGCCGCTCCCGCTCGTGCTCGTCCACGAGCGGGCCATTGGCTGGTGCTCCGGCGACCGGGACTCGGACGGTTTCGGCTGGTTGGGTCGCGATCGGGCCAACCCGATAGCCCGCCTTCTCGACGGCCGCGCCGAACTGATCGAGGGTGGCGATCGCTGGATCGAAGACGACTTTGGCCGGTTCGGTGGCAAGATTGACGGTCGCCTCTCGCACCCCGGGCACTTTCGCGAGCGACTTCTCGACCCGCCGCACGCAAGAGGCACAGGTCATGCCTTCGATGGGCAGCAGCACCTCGCCCGTCGCCAGGGCGCTCGCCGGAGGATCGGGAGGTAGCTCGCGCACGCCATAACCGGCCTTCTCCACGGCTAGCTTCAGGTGATTCAGCGACGTGACGGACGGATCGTAGACAACCTTCCCCTTCTCGGTGGCCAGGTTGACGTTCGCCACGCTCACGCCGTCCACCTTCGACAGCGCCTTCTCGATCCGTCGCACGCAGGGGGCGCAGGTCATCCCGGTCACCGGCAGACTCACCTCACGCGCGTTCGGCGCGGGCGGGTTCGGCCGCTGAGTATCAATCGTCATGCCCGATTACCGCCGCGAAAGCTCGAAGAGCTCGGCCAGCTCGCGAACCATCTCCTGTTCGCGACCGTCGCGGAAGCCCTCGACGACGCAGCCGTTGAGGTGGCCATCAAGAATCGCCGCCTCGAACTTCTGCAGGGCCCGTTCGACGGCGTAGGTCTGCTTGAGGACATCCACGCAATACTGGTCCTCTTCGACCATCTTGGTAGCACCACGGTTAACCGTGGTCGGGGGATGAGACACACCCAAGGCATCGCATTCGTGGCGTCACGACGGCAGATAGATCTATTACAGGCGATGATGACGAAAGAGCACGCCACGACCGTTTTCCCGCTCCAGGAGTGGCGTCTTACAGCCCGACTACGCCAACCACGGTTGAGTGGGGTGCTACCACCATCTTGCGGATGCCCTTCAAGTGACCTTCGATCGTCGCCAAGCGGTTGAGGATGTCTTTCTGGTTTGCTCGCACTGTGGTCATCTCGCTATCGATCCTATCCCATCCCCCTGGGAAGGGGGTCCAAGATCAGAATACGATACTTTGCACTGGCCGTCAAGGAAGGCTGAGGCGCCGGGTGCGCGTGAGCTTCTTGGGCAATCTCAGGCGGCCTTTCGCGCACGATCCCATGCCTCGCGCCAGCGATTGCTGAGGATGGCACAACGGAGAGCGAGCACCCCTTCGGCGCGCTCGACCTTCCAGCGCATGCCGCCGCG
>DATLRG010000643.1:0-2166 GCA_035534795.1 Chloroflexota bacterium | reverse complement strand
AGAGCTCTGAAAGACAGCCGGCGGCGGCGTCCGCATCGTGGAGGCAAAGCGTTTGGTAGATGCGAGCTTCGACATTCGTGCGATCATCTTCGACCTGTACGGCACGCTGATCCACGAACCCGACTTCGAGGAGTGCTTCGTGGCGCTTGCCGCGACCAGCGGCGTCGACCTGGCCGACTATCGCGCTGCGCGCCAGCAGACCGTACCCGACGCGACGACCGGGCGCCTGGCCACGGCCGAGGCGCGCGCCCGCGCGATTCTGGCGCACCTCGGGCGACCAGTCGGCGATGGTCTGGTCGAGCGACTCGCCGAGATCGAACGCGCGACGCGCTGGTCTGGCGTCCGCCTCTATCCCACGACTCTACCGACGCTGCGTACACTCCGCGCGCGCGGCTACCGGCTCGGCCTCGTCTCCGACTGCACCGCGGTGATGGGACGGCCGATTCCCGAGCAATTTGGCCTGCTGCCGTTGCTCGACGCGGTCGCCCTGTCGTACGAAGTGGGCCACGCCAAGCCCAGCCCCGCCATCTTCCACGCCGCGACCGATGCGCTCGGCGTCGAGCCGGCGAGCTGCCTCTTCGTCGGCGATGGCGGCAGCGACGAGCTGAACGGCGCGCGCGCGCTGGGCATGACCACCGTGCGGATCGACCAGGAGGGCGCCTGGGCCCGATCCGCCAGCCCCGCGCCATCCGCCTTCGTCGTCGTGCGCCTCGACGAGGTCCTGGAGCTGCCTCCACTGGCGCCCGGGCGTCCTGGCTTCCCTCCGCTCGACGTCTCCTGGATCGGGCAGGACCTGGCCATCGGCGGGCGAGTCGATCCGCTCAACGTGCCGCGCCTGGCGACGCTGGGTCTTGGCAGCGTCGTCGACTTGCGCGCTGAAGAATCGGATGACCCGACGCTGCTCGCCCGGCACGGCATCCGCTTCCTCCACCTCCCCATGCCAGACTGCTATCCCCTGACCCAACAACAGATGCGCGATGGCGGCCGCTGGGTGGCCGAGGAGCGCGCGGCTGACCGGAAGGTCCTGATTCATTGTCAGCACGGCGTCGGCCGCAGCGCCATGCTCGCGGCCGCGGTCCTCATGGGCGCAGGTCTGCCCGTCGCCGAGGCACTCGCTCAGATCAAATCGCGTCGTCCCCGGATGGCGCTGAACGAAGAACAGCTCGCCGCCGTCTACCAATTCAGTGACGAGTTGCTCAGGGGCCCCGGGGGCACCACGGACTGAGTGCAGACCGGCCCGGGTCCCACTCCGTTCTGATCAACCCGTCACTCGCCCCTTGGCCAGAATTTCCTACCTCCTCCGTGACGTTTGGGTGATAGCGAACGCCATGCCGATCGCGTGATACTAGAGACCGGTATCGAGAACTCACCGGCTAGGAGTGTCAACGTGGGACGCGGCGAGGGGGAGCGGAGGGGCTATTTGGACCACGAAGAGTGCAAAGGACGTCTGGACCACGAAGATCGTGAAAACCTCCGCCCCCCGACCGCGGCGCGCTCCGGTTTTCGTGACCTTTTCGCGCTGTTTCGCGATCTTCGTGGTCCAGACGTCTCTCGAGCCCCTTCGCGATCTTCGCGGTCCAGATGCCCCTCCGGATTGCCCGCTCGTCGCGTTCGCGGGCAGGCCCTGGTCGAGATGGCGCTGATTCTACCGGTCCTCCTGATGCTCGCGATGGGCACGCTCGACGTCGGCCGGGTTTTCGGCGGCTACCTGGCGCTGGCGGACGCGGCCCGCGAGGGCGCCGCTTACGCGTCGCTGCACTCCACCGACACTGGTCTGGCCGCGGACGTGAACAGCGCGATCACGAGGGAAACGAACGGAACGGTGCCCGGCACTCTCACCGTCACGATCACTCCATCGGCGTTAACGGTTGGCAGCGCGGTCGACATCACAGTATCGGCGGCTTACCCGCTCATGACGACGGCGGTCCTCGGCTGGAAGTCGCTCACGATACAGGCGACAGCCAGCATGATGGTGCAGCAATGATTCGGAAGAAGCAGCGCGGCCAGGCCCTAGTCGAGATGGCGCTGGTCTTTCCCGTTTTCATTCTCCTGGTGATGGGCATCCTGGACCTCGGGAGAGCGGTCTGGCAGGCAAACACGATGGCGGAAGCAGCGCGGCAGGGCGCGCGCTATGCCATCACCGCTCCGTCGGATTGCACCGGCATT
>DATLRG010000642.1:0-6520 GCA_035534795.1 Chloroflexota bacterium | reverse complement strand
CCAGCTCCCGTACGCCTGTTCTTTCGCCTGCGCGAGCTGCGTCGGGTCCAGCGCCCGATGCGGGTCCTTCGCCAACACCTGGATGATGTGGTAACCGAACTGGGTTTTCACCGGTTGTGCGATCTCCCCGACCTTCAAGCTGAACGCGGCCTGTTCGAACTCCGGGACCATCACCCCGCGTCCGAACCAGCCCAGGTCGCCACCCTGGTCCTTCGTTCCGGTGTCGGTCGAGTATTGCTTCGCGAGCGCGGTGAAGTCGCCGCCCTTCTCCAGTTGGGCGCGGATCGACGCGGCCTGGGCCTCGGTCGCAACGAGAATGTGGCGCGCGTGGATTTGCTCGGACGTCGCGGGAACGTCTTTACCGAACGCCGCGAGGAGCTTGGTTTTCAGGACAGCCGGCTTGAGAATCAGGTCGTCGACCTGCGCGGCGGTCAGGTAGCGCCCCTTGCCGACAATCTGGGCGAGCGCTGGTTTGGCCTGATCGGCGGTGATCCGATTCGGCCCCGTGAGCGGCTCCGGCGCGCCAACCAGGCCGGACGGCTGCTGCAGCCCCAGCGCCGGCGGGCTGAGCATCCACCGCGCGGCGTCGTCAAGCTCCGGCTGGCTGACCGTCAGACCGCGGGCCCTGGCCTCGTTCAGAATCAGGCGTGCCTCGACCAGATCGGTCAACGCGGTCGTCGAGAGAGCCGACTGCTCCTGACTCAGCGTGTCCAGCGTCTGCTGGGCCGCGGCCTGGTTAGCGGTCGGCTGTGTGGTTGGCGTACCCGTCGGAACCGGCACCGCCGCCTGGGCCTGAACGACCTGCCGCAACAGAATTTCCTGGCGTGTCCCGAGGTAGCGCGCGTAATCCGTGCCGGTAATCGTTTGCCCGCCAACCACGACCAGCGGCTCGTCGCCGAGATGAATGACCTCGCGCCAGTAGCCGTACGCCGGAATCAGCACGATCAGCAGGACGATGGCGACCGCGCCGACGATCGCCAGTAGCTGCACGCGCCGTTCCCGCTGGTGCTTCGTCACGTGACGGTGGTGAATCGGCGGCGGCGGCGGCTGCTGGGCGACAGCCTGGGCGTGCCGAACGCTTCGCTTAGGTCGGAAAGATCGCGTTTCCATGAGACTTCATCGCTACCCGGTGATGGGTGAGGAGCGATCGGCTCCTCACGTCGCTGCGTCTGACGGCGTTGCGTCTTCCGGTGTCGCCGGCGCATCGGCCGTCGCCACGGGCGCGGTCGACTCGGCCGGGGCAGACGCGGGCGGTGCCTCGGCGGCGGGGGTAGCGGCAACGGAGACCGCGACCGGCAAGGGCACCGGAGCGGGCGCCACGGGCATGAACGGCGGCGGCTGGAACCAGCCACCCTGGCCCTGGCCGAGAATGTGCTGCGCCGTGAACGGCAGCAACGCGATGTGGCGGGCGCGCTTCAGAGCACGGGCCAGCTTCCGCTGATGCTTCGCGCAGGTGCCGGTCTTACGACGTGGCTCGATCTTCCCGTGCTCCGAGATGAATCGGCGCAGCCGGGTCACGTCTTTGTAGTCGATCGTGTCGACCTTGTCGACACAGAATTGACAAACCTTTCGGCGGGGTGTGTAGCGCCCACGTCCACGTGGGCGGCGCGGTGGTCCGCCAGACGACGAGCCGCCGCTCGGCGGATCGCCGCCGGGGCCGCGAGTAGGTTCCGATGCCAATCTATCCTCCTTCAATGAGCTCCGACAGGGGAGGGCGTGGGAGATCGCTGGTAGAAGGTTGGCCCGTGGGGCCAACCTTCTACCAGCGATTATGGAGTCGCTGGCTTGAAAGCCAGGCGTAGGGACGAGGGGCTGAAGCCCCCGGGGGATGCCCGACGCCCCGTCCCAGGGACTTCAGTCCCCCCGTCCCTTCGCCTGGCTTTTAAGCCAGCGACGCCCCGCTCTCTCGCCCGACGCCGCGCCGGTGCGGCTTCAGCCTCTCGTCCCTTCGCCTGCCTTTCAAGGCAGCGACTCCATACCCGACTAAAAAGTTAATGTCCATCAAGGCGGCGACGTGAGGCTTTGCAAACAGAACACTAGAACGGCAGATCGTCGGGCTCGATGTCGCCGCCCAGATCATCTTCACTGCGAGCACCTGCAGCAGCGGCCTCCTGCGGTCGCGGCTTGCTGTCCAGGAACTCCACGGTGGAGGCGATCACCTCGGTGCGATAGTGCTTCTGGCCATCCTGGCCATCCCACGAGCGCGTCTTCAGTCGTCCTTCCACGTAGACGTGTCGTCCCTTCGTGAGAACCTGATTACACGTCTCCGCGAGTTTGTTCCAGGTCACGATGTTGAACCACTCGGTCTCGTCTTGCTGCTGCCCGTCTGGCGAGTTCCACCGACGGTTGACGGCGACTGAGAACGACGTGACGGCCGCGCCGCTCGGCGTGTACCGCATCTCCGGATCGCGCCCCAGGTTCCCGATGATCATGACTTTATTCAGGCTAGCCATCTCCACCTTCTCCCGCATCGTTCAACGAACGACCAGAACTGCACCGGCTAACCAGGAAACGGGCGGTTAACGGCGCAGAATCATGTGTCGCAGCACGTCTTCCGACAGCTTCAGGTTGCGCTCGACTTCGACGAGAGTTTCCGGGCGTGCCCGGAGTTGCATTACCACGTAGGAACCATCTCGCTGATGGGCCACCGGGTAGGCCAGGCGCTTCCGACCAACTGGCGTGACGGTCACCATCTCGCCACCGTTGCCGGTGATCCAGCCTTCAACTTTACTCGTGGTCCCGGCGATGCCTTCTTCGTTGAGGGTTGGCTTCAAAATCAGGGTAAGCTCATAGTCCCGCACCTGGGGATCTCCTTTCTCTGGGTTTGGCCCGGTCGAGCGAAGACGGGTGCAAAGCGTCCTCGCGCGCACAGGCCAGAAAGGACGCGCCGATCGGTATCGGCGCGATCTTTTCATCGCGGAGGTCAACCTGACAAGCCGATCACCCCGCGCAACAGGGCAATTATAGCATACCGCGCGACTCGGCCACGGCCCGGATTTCAGAGTCCGCACCCGGGCTTTTGCAAGTTTCCCTTGTCTAGCTGGTCCAGGAGAACACCTGGAATCGGCGCGTGATCGATGGCCGCACCGGGACTCGCCTGCAGAAGCTCGGGGTTGTCGACAAGATCGCTGTAAAAAAGCAGCAACCCGCGCGAACTGCGATGCATAGTTTCAGCGCCGGTGGGATAGGCTGCCTTCAGCGCCGCCAGTCGCCCGGGCGTATCCTGGTTCACGGTCACGATGAAGTCGACGCCCTTGTCAGCGGGAACGCGGGTCAAGGGCAAGGGAAGCGCTTGGTTTCGCACGTCGACGCCGTCGATATTCGGAACCAGCAGACACATAACCTGGTAACGGAGGGAGGTGTCCCGGTCGCTGAGGAAATACACCTGGTAGCGACTGTTTACTGTCTGGACGTAATCTCCAAGAACCGTGAAGAAGCCCGGTTGCTCCATCGTCGTCGCGTGAATGTAGAAGTAGTCGACGTAGTTGGCGCGGGCGACGAGCAAGACGAAGAGAGCGACCAGCGCCAGGTACATCCGGTTTCCCCTGGCGCCAAAGAGCGCCACCATTCCACGCCAGCCAGTGTCCAGGATCAGGGCCGGGAAAAGGCAGATAATGCCCATCGCGGACACGATGTGCGGCGAGAAGAGAGCGTTGAGCGAGAGCACTGAGCCAAACAACAGCGTCAGCCACAACCAGCTTGTCAGGACGAAGTACCGCGGCTGGCGAAGGCGCGCGCCGACGACGGCGACCCCCAGAACGAAGAGCGCGCTCGTCCAAAAGTCCAGCAGCGGTCCCTGCTGGTCATACTGCTCGCTGGTATCGCCGCGGTAGTTGAACGCTCCCACCGTCCGGAGGATCTGATTCCAGAGGACCGCGGGCATCGTGTGGACGTGGTAGACGTCCTCCTCGTGCGCCAGGACGTCCGGGCGAAGGACGAAGACCTGCGACGTCCGGAAGAAGAAGACCAGGGGATCGCTATTCTCGGCGTAGGTGACGGCCTGAGGCGCGAGAAAGACCACGGCGCCAAGTGCGAGAACGAGCAGGCCACGCCGCTGCTCGCGCAGGAAGCCGCGCTCGAGGAGCGCTCGCTGCAGCAAGTAAATCGCCGCCACCACGAGGGTCAGGCGCGCGGCGAGGTAGAGGCTCAAGCAGAGTCCGACACCAAAGCCCGACAGGAGAAAGTCGACCGGGCGTCGCGTTTGCAGCGCGCGCACCAGGAAATAGAAGAAGAACAGGCTTGCGAGCAGGCCGCCGATGTAGTTCATTCCGCTGCGGCTGTAGTGAATCTCCATTTGAGCCAGGGTGAGCAGGCTGGCGGCAATGGCCGCGATCCGCGTGGAGAACAGCGCTTTGCCAGACCGTAGAGCAGGGCGATCGAGAGCCAGCCCTGCGCCACCGAGGCCACGCGCAGCCCAAACAGGCCGTTGCCAAAGAATCTCATCCCGAGGAACGATGGCACGAACCCAAGATAGGGCTGGTTGAACCAGCCGAAGCCGAAGACGTTCGCGATGTCCCCGTTCAGGAGGTGTTGCGCCTGGACACCAACCGCGCCCTCGTCCCCATCGACGTCGCCCGGAAACCGCGTCAGAAAGAGCAGGCGAAGTGCCAGCGCTAGTGCCAGGAGTACCGCGAGAAAGATGAGCTCGAACGCCACGGCACGGGAGAGATGGAACCTGAACGGACCCGCCATCCACACGTAGATCCCAACGGTGAGCAGAGTCAGGCTGGCCAGCCAGAGCGGCAAGGCGATCGTCGACGTTTTGGTGGCTGCCTCGCTCACCTCTGCGCCGGCGAGCGCAACCGCGGCCACGATCGCCAGGAAAACGCCGAGACCTCTCCGACCGCCGCGCGCATCCGGCTTCGTCACCGGTAACTTGTCCGCTGCGTCGGTCGCCGGATCCGGCAAGGGAACGCAGCGGTCGATCAGCGAGGTCCCTACCACCGCGAGGATCACGGCCACGCCGTAGGCGATGACCCCGACCTGGACCAGGTTGAAAGGCGTCAACGCGGACTGCGCGGCGAGCGACGCGCCAATCGCGAGCCACCACGCGATCAGGCCGAGGGACAACGAACAGGACTGCTTCACTGTGGGTTGAGCTCATTCAGACTCACGGCCGGAATCGGCGCGCGGTCGCGGAACGCGCTCGGATCTGCAGCCACCAGATCGGTGTTTTCGACCTGGTAGCTGTAAAACTCGATGTACTCGTTGGTGCTTCGATGCGCCGCTTCAACGCCGCGGGGATACTGTGCCTTCACGGCGAGATACCGTGGATCACTTGGCGAGCGGTCCCCGAACGAAACGCCCTTGGTGGACGGAATGCGGTCCAGCGAAGATGGGTGCAATGCGTCCTCGTGCGTACAGGTCAGAAAGGACGCGCCGAACGTTGCCGGCGTGGTCTTTTCGTTGTGGAGCTCAGCTTGTCGGGCGATCACCCCGCACAATACGTCAATTATGGTACGGCTCAGGCCTCTCATCCACGCGCCGCGCCACGCAAATGATGGACTGACCGAACGGCGGGCGAAGCCTCGTCTCCAACCAGATGAACAGCGGCGTGAAAAAGTTGAAAAGTCGAAGCAAGCCTCGTGGTGGGGCCTCGCGGCGCAGAATCCGGCTGCTCAGGAACCACCCCGGGATTCCCGCGACGTTCATGTACGACGCTTCGACAATGTCGAATCCCTGGGTGCGAACGACGCTGCAGAGCGAATCGAGTGTATAACGACGATAGTGGCCCAGCGCCTCATCGAGGCGACCGTAAAGGTACCGCCCGGCGGGAACGAACAAAAGAATCCTTCCGCCCGGAATCAACACGTCGTGCATGTGTCGAAGCGCGTCGACGTGATGCTCGATGTGTTCGAGGACGTTGATACAAACAACGGTGTCGTAGCGGCTCTGGCCCAGCTTCGCGACAGACTCGGGGTCCGCGATGTCGGTCACGAAGGCGTGGACGCGGCGGTCACTTTCAAACTGCTTACGGACGAGCGCGACGGACTCGGGCAGCAGGTCGATGCAGGTGACATGTTGCGCGCAGACCAGGAAGGGCGTCATGTTTCCGATGCCGCAGCCAACTTCGAGCACCCGGTCTCCCAGGTACCCCGCCAGCTTCTCGAAGACCCACCGGTTATATCGGTCGACGGTGGCCATCCGGCGTAGGGTCTTCACCCCGGCCGAATCTCCCCACGTTCGCGAAGGGATCGGGTCTTCTCGTTCAGTCGAACCCATGCGTCGCTGACCTCCAGCCAGGCACTCGCTCAGTGCGCGAAGGATAGCACGTGGTCCTACCAATAGCAATCACCCAACCGACATCCCCCGGTCGGTGTGGCTTCGCGCGAAGGACGAAGATCTGAGACGTGCGGGAGAAGAAGATCGTCGGTCCGCCGCGGGTCTGCGTGACTTTGTGGGGGATAGGAATTGGGTGTAGGATGAGAGCATTCCGGGGATGGCGGAGGAAAGCTCGTGGGCAAGCAAGCGGATCGAGAGGCCATCGTGCAGATGGCCGGGCAAGTGTTCGTGGAGTTGC
>DATLRG010000641.1:0-5861 GCA_035534795.1 Chloroflexota bacterium | reverse complement strand
TGGCACTGATTAAGAAATTATCTCAAAAGTGTTGTTTGAGCGCCCGCAGGGCGCTCAAACAACACTTTTGAGATAATTTCTTAATGACCCCCACGCAGCGCGCGGTACCGTCGGATCAGCTCGTTGGTCGAGCTGTCGTGGGAGAGCGCTGGCCCGTCGACGCTCGTGAGCTCCGGGATGATCCGCCCCGCTAGCACTTTGCCCAGCTCGACGCCCCACTGGTCGAACGAATCGATCTGCCAGATCGCGCCCTGCGTGAAGACGCTATGCTCGTAGAGAGCGACGAGCTTCCCGAGCACGTCCGGCGTCAGCCGCTCCGCGAGAATCGTCGTCGTCGGACGGTTGCCCTCGAAGGTACGGTGCGGCACGAGCCAGCCGGCCGTTCCCTCGGCCCTGACCTGCTCGGCCGTCTTGCCAAAGGCCAGGGCTTCGGTCTGAGCGAGCAGGTTCGCCAGCAGCAGATCGTGGTGATCTCCTAGCGGGTTCAGCGCCTGCGCGAAGCCGATGAAGTCGCACGGGATGAGCCTGGTCCCCTGGTGGATGAGCTGGTAGAAAGAGTGCTGGCCGTTGGTGCCCGGCTCGCCCCAGTAGATCGGCCCGGTCTGGGAGCCGACTGGCGCACCGTCGAGCGTCACGTGCTTGCCGTTGCTCTCCATCGTCAGTTGCTGGAGGTAGGCCGGGAAGCGCTTGAGGTACTGCTCGTAGGGCAACACCGCGACGGTCTGGGCGCCAAAGAAGTCGTTGTACCACACGGCGAGCAGCCCCAGCAGCACCGGCAGGTTCCGGTCGAGCGGCGCGGTGCGGAAGTGCTCATCCATCGCGTGGAAACCGGCCAGCAGCTCCTGGAAGCGCGCGGGACCGATCGCCAGCATCGTCGAGAGGCCGATCGCCGAGTCCATCGAGTAGCGGCCGCCGACCCAGTCCCAGAATCCGAACATGTTCGACGGGTCGATCCCAAACGACGTGACCTCTTTCTCGTTGGTCGAGACGGCGACGAAATGCTTGGCGACCGCGCCCTCGGAACCGAGGGCGCGCAAACTCCACGCGCGGGCGGTACGCGCGTTCGTCATCGTCTCGAGCGTGGTGAACGTCTTGGAGGAGACGATGAACAGCGTTTCGGCCGGGTCGAGCTCCCGCGTCGCCTCGGCGAAGTCGGTCCCGTCGACGTTCGAGACGAAGCGGAAGATCATGTCGCGCTCGCTGTAGTGCTTCAGGGCCTCGTAGGCCATGACTGGCCCGAGATCCGAGCCGCCGATCCCGATGTTGACGACGTTGCGGACCCGCTTTCCCGTGTGCCCCTTCCAGGCGCCGCCGCGGACGCGGTCGGCGAAGACCGCCATGCGGTCCAGTACCGCGTGGACCGCGGGGACCACGTCCTCGCCGTCGACGACGATCTGGTGGCCGCGCGGCGTACGCAGGGCCACGTGCAGCACCGCGCGCTGCTCGGTGGTGTTGATCTTCTCACCACGGAACATCGCGTCGATCCGCTCGCGGAGGCCGCATTCGTCGGCGAGGTTCACCAGCAAGCGGACGGTCTCGTCGGTGATCCGGTTCTTCGCATAGTCGACGTAGATGCCGACGGCTTCGGCGGTGAGACGCTCGCCGCGGCCGGGATCGTCGGCGAAGAGTGTCCGCAGGTGGACGTCGCGAATTGTCTGGTAGTGCGCTTCGAGCGCCTTCCAGGCCGGGCGCTGCGTCAATGGTGTCGGTCTCGTCGCCACCTTCGATTCCTCCTCGGTCGGATGTCTCTGTGTGCAAATAATAACACCGATTGCGCCGGCCTGATCTAGAGTCCCGAGGGGGACAGACGCGGGATTTGCGCTGCAAACCCCGCGTCTGTCCCCACCTCAGGGCGGTCGCTCGCTCCAAGCTGACCCTCCTGGCCCACATTCTGCTCGATTCGCTCCGCCGACCATGGAGGTAGCGATGCGCCAACAGCGCCAGAACGATCCCCAGATGACCCAGGCTCAGCGGAGCGAAGAGGCCCGCCGCTTGCGGGACCGCTTCAACTGGCTCGAACAGTTCACCGACGAAGAGCTGCAGCAGATCTCTTTCTGCGAGACCGGCGCGGAGATGGCCAGCGGCGAGACCTACTTCGACATTTCCAATCCCGAGAACGGCGCCTTCGTCGGCCAGCCCGGACATCTCGTTCCCAAGGGTGGCTGCCTGGTGAGCAAACAGTCCGTCCCGGCGAGCATCTGGGCCAAGCTGGTCTCCTACCCATCCCGCCGCTGATCGACGAACCCGATCACGGAGATCGCGAGTCCCAGCCCGATCAGTCCCAGCCCCGCCGCCAGTACCAGCAGCACCGACTGGAGCGGGCTCGCCGGCGTTGCGCCGGCTGTCGGACCACCAGTACCACTGGTCGGGACAGAGGGCGTCGCGGTCATGGCGGTGGGAGTGAGAGACGGCGTCGGCCTGGGCGGAGTTGGACGAACGGTCGGACGAAACGGGCCTGCGCCCGCGACGATCGTCAGAGTCGGCGTTGACGCTGGCGGAGCGGCCGGCTCGGCAATCGTCGCGATCGTCGATACCACCAGGACCGGCGGGGGAACGATCGCGCGCGTCGGAGTCGGGGGCAGGCGGGTTGGCAGCGGTGTCGTCTCCACCGGCGGGGGCTGGACTTGCGTTGGGACCGGAGCGACCGTGGGTATGACCACGGGCGAGCGGGTCGGAACGGCGGTCAGGGTAGGGGTCGGGGCCCGCGGCGTTCCCCCGGCCGGCTCCGCGGGCGTCGTCGACGCGATGGGGGTCGCCGGCGTCGTGCCGGTCGCCGTCGCCGTGGCTGTCACGGTCGACCCGACCGTAGTCGGCGTATCCGTCGGGACCAGCCCGGTGCCGAGGACCATCGGCGGCACCGTCATCTTGCCGGTATTATCGAGCGCGACCGCGATGCTCTGCGCTGGCCAGATGGCCCCAAGTCCGCCGCCATCGACCGTCGTCGAGAGGAAAGCGGAACCGGTCGCGGCGAAGTTGAAAACGTTCGCGTTATCCGCGGTGCGCGGACTCAGGGCGATAGTCCAGTTACCCTGGGCATCGGCGATCGTCGAGAGCGGCGCCGAGGACGAGCCAGCGGTCCCGTTCAGGCCGGCGGTGTCCAGCAGCCGGATCGTCACCAGGACGCCCGCCGCCGCGGTCCTGCCGTCCTCCTGGAGAATCTTCCCACTCGCGAATCGGCCCGACGAGAGGTTCGGCAGCGTCGGCCCGGTCGTGACCAGGTAGAAACTACCGTTGTTGTTGTCGGTCACGCTGGCCTCGACGACCGAGAAATAGTACGACGTGCCGGGAGTCAGCGACCGAACGCTGACGCTGTGGACGTCGCCGCGGGCGCCGGAGACGGGCGTGAGCTCGGTCGTCCCGAAGGTGAGGCTCGTGGGACTGGTGCCGTAGCGGACCGAACCGCTGCCCGGCAGCGGTTGATCGGTATCCCAGTTCACGCTGAAGCTGGTATCGGTCACATTCGTGACCGTGGCCCCGCGGATGGCGAGAAGCTGCGGAGCCGCGTCCGCCGAACGCGCCAGCTCAAGCAGCAGCGCGACGCCAAGCGCGAGCAAGCCTCGCGTCAGCAACCGGGGCGCGCTGCTCGCCGCGGATCTCACCTGTCGGCTCCCTGGTCCGATTCGATCGAGAAGTGTTCGCGGTCCAGGACCGCGACGACGTTCCGCTTTTCCGTGGCCACGCCGTCGATCCCGATCTCCACTAAAGTAACGCCAGGGTGAGCAGTACTGGATGTGCGGGATGTGCATAGCACATCCCGCACATCCAGTACTGCTCACCCTGGACCAACTATACCAGCAGATCGATCGGCATTCCGAGGAGAACCAGCGGGCGCGCGGCGCCGCCAGACCGCCCTCACAGATGCCGCCGCGCTCGCCCCACGATAAGCCCAGCCCGATGGCGCGTCAAGCAGGCAAGCAGATCGGTAGATCTGGCCTACTGATCGCCGCGACGCGGGACGACCAGCGCGGCGACGAACATGCAGATTCCCACGGCACTGAGCGCCAGTCCGAGCGCCCACGACCTCGGCTGATAGCTGAAGACGACCTGGTGGGTGCCCGGCCCGAGGATGACCCCGCGAAACAGGGTGTTCACCGGGAGAATCGGCTGGACGACGCCGTCGACGGTGGCCTGCCAGCCGGGGTAGAACGAGTCCGTCAAAACCAGCACCCGTTGGCCGGTTGCGTTCGTCGCGACGGCCACGCGCTCCGGCTCGTCGTCGACGATCCGGGCCTGGCCCGGATCGTCACTGGCCCGAAATGCCGTCGACGGCGGCACGTCCTGCGCCGCGGCAACGGCGGTTTCCTGCGCGTTCCAGGAAGGGCTGCTCAACTCCGCCACGACCGCGTCGGAATTCGGGACGACGTCCAGCCCGGTCGCCAGGAAAGCTCGGGGCAGCACGTCGCGGTCCTCGTAAATCTTCACGTCGCCCACGAAGTCCAGACGGTACGCTGGCGACACCACCACCGACTCGTTCGCACCAGTCCGCCGGTCGATCAAACTCAGGGACCTCAGCGCGATCGGCTCGCTTCCCTGCCAGGTCACGGAAACCGATTGGACGATCTCGGGCCTGGTCAGATCGACCGTCCAGAGCCAGAGGCCACGGGGGTCCACGTCGCTCGAAATTGCTTTTCCCGCCAGCTTCCCGGCGCCAATCGGCAGGGAGACGGTCTCGCCGCCCGCGTCCAGCCGTAGCGACCCGACCGGCACCGAGCCGTCCGCGCCCCGCAGCATCACTCCCAGGGTGGTCGTCGGGAACGCCGATCCCACCGGAAGACTCATCGTCGCAGCCGGCTGCACCGGCTGGGTCACCGCCAGATCGTAGTACACGCCGTCGATCCACTGGTCGCGCAGCCGATTGATCAGCAGGTAGCGTACGTTGAGCCAACCGAGCAACCGCGGATCCGGCGCCGACTTGAGCTGCAACCGCAAGCGCCCGTCCGCGACTGGCGGGGCCTGCGTCGGAAAAAGCTGCTTCAGGTCGTCGTAGCGGTCCAGGGGCAGCAGCCCGCCATCGTAGCCATCGATCGTCCGCAGGCCAAACCGCAGCGAGAGGTTGGGCGTGAGACCTTCGACGTGCTTGACCGCGGTGACGTACTCGGCGATGGCGTCCGGTGGGAGGGTGCCGGCGAGCATCCGCCGCAGCGCGGCCAGATCGCCTGGATCGAAGGTATTGTCGCCCAGCGCAAAGATTCGATCGGGGCTGTGCTGCGCCAGCAGGTGATCGACGGACAGCCGCTGCACCTCGACGCCGTCCAACCAGATGGCTTGCTGGAACGGCAGCCCCAGCGACGCGACTCCCAGTTCCCCGACCAGCAGCGCCACCAGCGCCACGGCCGCGACCGTCGCCCAGCGTCGCGCCAGCCAGAAAATCACGGCCAGTCCAACCAGCGTCGTGGCCCAGAGGGCCAGGGTGGCCGGCGACGGCCAGCTCACGACCTGTCGATGCACGACGACCAGGATGGCGAGCGCCCCGGCGGTGAAAAGGGCCACGGCGAGGCCGACCGGACGCAGCGGCGCGGGGAGGCGGGGGCGCGTCCCTGCGTCCCCAACCCCTACGAGCGCCTCCAACCCCCACCCTCCCAGCAGCCCCATCCCAATCGTCCAGAGCGTCAGCCAGCGCGCGGGGACGCGGAACAGGCCGACGCCGGGCACGGCCTTGAAGGCCAGGTCGAAGAGCGGCGTGTACTTCCCGAAGGCGAGGAACAGGCCGAGCAGCGCGAGGGCGGCCAGCCACCAGGCCACGGCCGACGGTCGACGCCAGAGACCGACGAGGGCGACCACGATCGTGGCCACCCCGACGTAGCCCAGCCACTCGGTCGAAGGCGGCAGCTGACCAATTGTTGGAAGCATGGTCGTCAAGA
>DATLRG010000640.1:0-6984 GCA_035534795.1 Chloroflexota bacterium | reverse complement strand
TTGCAGATCATGCGCCGACACTTCGCGCGCTACACGCCCGAGCTGGTCGAGTCGATCTGCGGCACGCCGAAAGAGCAGTTCCTGATGGTGGCGGAGGCCCTCACGGCCAACTCGGGGCGCGAGCGCACCAGCGCGATCTGCTACGCGCTCGGCTGGACACAGCACAGCAAAGGCGTCCAGACGATCCGCTCGGCGGCGATTCTCCAGCTGCTGCTTGGAAACGTCGGACGGCCCGGCGGCGGCATCCTGGCGTTGCGCGGTCACGCGTCGATCCAGGGCTCGACCGACGTGCCGACGCTCTACGACCTGCTCTCCGGCTACATGCCCCAGCCGACCGCCTTGCAGCCGCAGCAAACGCTCGCCGCGTACATCGACACCGCCGGCAGCAAGACCGGCTACTGGGCAAACTTTCCGAAATTCATCGTCAGCTTCCTACGTGCCTGGTACGGCGACGCCGCGACGGCGGAGAATGACTTCTGCTACGGTCACGTTCCGAAGACTGTCGGCGACCATTCCCACCTGGCCACGACCTACGAGATGATCGACGGCAAGATCAAAGGCTTCATCGTCGTCGGCCAGAACCCGGCCGGTGGCAGCGCGCACGCGCGCTTGCAGCGCAAGGCCCTGGCGAGTCTCGACTGGCTGGTGGTGCGCGATCTCTACGAGACCGAGACGGCGGCGTTCTGGAAGGCGCCGCCGGATCAGGTCGATCCCGCCTCGATCAAGACCGAGGTGTTCTTCCTGCCGGCGGCCGGTCCTGGCGAGAAGGCCGGCTGCTTCACCAACACCCAGCGCCTGCTGCAATGGAAAGAGAAGGCGGTGGACCCACCGGGCGAGGCGCGCTCCGACGCGTGGTTCATCCACGACCTCGCCAGGCGGCTGAAGGCGCTGTACGCCGACAGCACGGCCCCGAAAGACCGGCCGATTCAGGACCTGTCGTGGGACTTCGATCGCGTCGAGCCGGAGCCTGGATCGCGGATCGTGGACGAGCCGGACGTCGAACGGGTACTCACGGAGATCAATGGCTTCACCTGGCCGGGACGGGTCCAGTTGAAAGACTTCGGCGAGTTGAAGGACGATGGCAGCACCGCCTGCGGCTCCTGGATTTACTCGGGCGTCTACCCCGCCGAGGGTGTCAACCGTGCCGCCTCGCGCGTTGCCGGCGACTACGTCTCGCCAGATTGGGGCTTCGCCTGGCCGGCAAACCGCCGCATCCTCTACAACCGCGCATCGGCGGACCCGGCGGGCCGGCCGTGGTCCGAGCGGAAAAAGTACGTCTGGTGGGACGAGGCGCAGCTGCGCTGGACCGGCGTCGACGTCCCCGACTTCCCGCTTACCAAGCCGCCGACGGACCCGGCGCGGCCCGGCGCGACCGGCATGGATGCGTTGAGCGGAAGCGATCCGTTCATCATGCGCCCGGACGGCAAGGGCTGGCTGTTCGCGCCGACCGGTCTGAAGGATGGACCGCTGCCGGCCCACTACGAGCCGGCCGAATCGCCGGTCGAAAACGCGCTCTATCGCGGACAGCGGTCCAGCCCGGTCGCGAAGTTTTTCCGCAACCGCGCCGATAACCCGCTCGCCGCGGCCGGCGACGAGCGCTTCCCCATCGTGCTCACGACCTATCGCCTGACGGAGCACCACGTCAGCGGCCCGATGACCCGCTGGTTGCCCTGGCTGGCGGAGCTGCAACCGGAGCTGTTCGTCGAGCTGAGTCCCGAATTGGCGAAGGAGAAAGGCATCCACCACCGGGGCTGGGTGACGATCGCCAGCGCGCGCGGCGCGATCGAAGCGCGAGCGATGGTGACGCGGCGACTGCGGCCGTTTCGGATCGGCGACCGGATAGTCCATCAGGTCGGCTTGCCGTTCCACTGGGGCTACCAGGGGGTCGCCACTGGCTCGATCGCCAACGATCTCACCCACCTGGTGCTCGAGCCGAACGTCGGCATTTACGAGGTGAAGGCGCTCCTGGTGGATTTGCGGCCAGGGCGTCTATCGGACGTGGGCGCGCCGGTGCAACCGGACTTGCGAGCTGGTCAAATCGTCGGGCCATCGACACCGGACGGGCAGGATTCCCCGGACGATGGCCGGATGGGGGCCGGGGTTAGTCCGGCGGCGCTACCTCACCCTCTGCCCCTCTCCACCGAAAATGGAGAGGGGAAATCCGGCCCCTCGGAGCGATAGGTTTGAGCCTCGAGCGGCGTCCCGTAGGGCAGGGGGTGGTGGAGTGGTTGGGTGGGGGAGCTTGTCTCCTGCCCGTTCCCGGTTGGCGCGGGCCAAGGGGTGGGGCCGTCCCGCGCCCGATAACCCGGCGTCATGCCCGAGGAGGAATGTCCGCGCGATGAGCCTGCTGAATGAGCTGCTGCAAAGCCTCGAAAAGGTCGATCCACCAGCACCCCAGAGCGCGAAGGGCTTCTTTACCGACGCGACGGTCTGCATCGGCTGCAAGGCGTGCGAGGTCGCCTGCAAAGAGTGGAATCAGCTTCCCGCCGAGCCACTGCGTTGGACCGGTAATAGTTATGACAACACCGAAGCGCTGTCCTCGACGACCTGGCGGCACGTGCTCTTCGTCGAGCAGATTCCCGAGAGCCGCCTCTCGCCGCGCTGGCTGCTGCTGAGCGACGTCTGCAAGCACTGCGCAAACGCACCGTGCCTCGAGGTCTGCCCGACGGGCGCGATCATCCGCACCGAGTTCGACACGGTCTACGTCCAGCAGGACGTGTGCAACGGCTGCGGATATTGCGTCGCGGCGTGCCCGTTCGGGGTGATCGAGCGCAATCCGGACGACGGCGGCGCGCACAAGTGTACCCTGTGCTACGACCGCCTGAAGGATGGCCAGCAGCCGGCGTGCGCCAAGGTCTGCCCGACGCAGTCGATTCAGTTCGGCAACCTGGATGAGCTGCGCGGACGCGCCGAGCGTCGCGTGGCGGACCTGCACGCCCGGGGTGAGACCGATGCGTACCTCTACGGCCACGACGAGCGGGTCTTGGAAGGCGGCCTCCACGCGTTCTTCTTGCTGACCGATCGGCCCGAGACCTATAATCTGCCGACGCACCCGCGACGGCCCGTGAAGAACGCGGTGCCGGGATACCTGGGCACGCTGGCGATGGCAGCCGGTCTCCTGCTGGCCGGCGCGCTCTCATTCAGGCGGTGATTGACGATGGCTGAGCAAATGACGGGCTCTGGCGATGAAGACGCGGAAACCGGTCCTCCCAAACGTGGTTACTACGGCTTGCCGGTCCTGAAAGTCCCGGTCTGGCGGTGGGAGGTGTGGTGCTACTTCTTCCTGGGCGGGCTGGCGGCCGGCAGCTTCGTCGTCGCGAGCCTGGCCCGCCTGTGCGGCGACGAGCGCGACCGCGTCGTCAGCCGCGCTGGCTACCTGATCTCATTCGCCGCGGTCCTCGGCTGTCCGCCGCTGCTGATCAAAGACCTCGGCCGGCCAGGGCGTTTTCTGAACATGTTGCGGGTGTTCAAGCCCGAGTCGCCCATGTCGATGGGGGTTTGGGGATTGCTCGGATTCTCGGCGTGCTCGTCGCTCGCCGCGTTCCGCGAGGTGTTCGCGGCCTCTCGCGGTCCGAGCGGGGCGCTCGCGCGGCTGGTGCCGGCGCGGGTGGTCGCGGTCCTCGGTACCGGTCTAGGCGTATTTCTGGGTGGTTATACGGGTGTACTCCTGTCGGTGACGAGCGTGCCGCTCTGGTCGCGGAGCCGGCTCCTTGGCCCGACGTTCCTCGCCTCGGCGTTTTCCGCGGGCGTGTCGGCCGTCTCACTCGCGCTTTCAGTGAACGGGAAGACCCCGCGGTCGTCGCTCCATAAATTGGAGCGGATCAAGCTCGCGGCGCTGGTGGCCGAGTCGGCGGTACTGGCAGGCTATCTGCGGTCGACCGATCGCGCCGCGCAACCGCTGGTCGTTCGCGAGCAGTACGGACGGCAGTTCGTCCTTGGCGCGGTTGGACTGGGCCTCGCCGTCCCGGCGATCGCCGCGGTGGCCGGTGCCGCGCATCACCGGCGCTCGACCGCGCTGGCCTCCCTTTGCGCACTGATCGGTGGATTGTTGCTGCGCTACGCGATCGTCGAAGGCGGGCGGCTCTCGGCGGAGGACCCCGAGACGACCTTCTGGCACACGGCTCTGCCCGACGGAAAGACCGACCGATGATGCCCTCCTGGCCCACGGGAGACGACCCCGACCGCGTGCTCGAGGTGAGCGTCCGTCGCTTCGTCGACGGGCGCTTCGTCGACGAGCGAGACGAGGTCGCCGCCGAGGAGCCGTTCGAGATTCGCGTTGCCGGGCGGAGCGTCGCCGTGATCATGCGCACGCCGGGCAACGATCGGTTCCTGGCCGCCGGCTTTCTTCTCAGCGAAGGAGTCATTCACGGCGGCGACGACGTTCGGTCGATGCAGCTCGGTCTCGATCGCGACGGCTTTCCTCAGCGCAACGTCCTCGATCTACGCTTGCGACCCGCGCTCGAGCAGTCCGAGCGACTCTGGCAGCGAAACTTCTTCGTTTCGTCGAGCTGCGGCCTCTGTGGCACGGCGAGCATCGAGGCAGCCCGCGCGCAGACGCAGCCGGTGTCGTCCGACGCGTCGACGTCCTCGAGCATCCTCCTCGGACTCGAGGCGAAGCTGCGGGCGGCTCAGGCGGTGTTCCGGCGGACGGGCGGACTGCACGCGGCGGGACTCTTCGATTGCCAGGGCAACTTGCTGGCGCAGCACGAGGACGTGGGCCGGCACAATGCCGTCGACAAAGTCTTCGGGCAGATGCTCTTCGACAAGCGACTACCTCTGAGCAACGCGATTCTCCTGGTGAGTGGTCGAGCGTCCTTCGAGCTGCTGCAGAAGGCGGCGATCGCCGGCGTCCCCATCTTCGCCGCGGTCGGGGCGCCATCGTCGCTGGCCGTCGAGCTGGCGGCGGCGAGCAAGATCACCCTCATCGGTCTGCTCCGAACCGGGCGATTCGTCGTCTACAGCGAGGCAGGGCGGATCTGCGACGCCGAGCGCTGACCCGGTCCTCCGGGTCCAGCGGAGTCGCCGTCAGCAATCTGATCGCTAGAAGCCATCGCCGCGGGGGAGTCCTCGAGCAGAATACGGTCGTGTGCCGTCCGACAACTCCTCTCTCTACGTCGTCCACATCAGCCTGCAGACCGACCCGAAATGGGTCCACGGTCCGATGACGCGCAACTGACGATCGAGGATACTCGCGATGTCGGCAAACTCGATGGTGCCGAGCGGATGGAGCAAAGAAAGGAAGACACAGAATGGCCGCTATCGCGAGAACCCATTCCAAGCGAGTGATTCCCCGGCGCTGGATCCTGGCTGGCCTCGGCGCGGCACTGATCGGCAGCGGCATCGTCGCCGTGGGCCTTCCCGCGCGAGCAACGCCGGCCACGCCCTCGACGACCCTGGTCGCCCGGGGTGGCATTACCGCGAGCGTGTCCGGGATCGGGACGGTCTCCGCCGCCCAGACCCTCGACCTCACTGTCGCGACGGCGGGCACGGTCACGCAAATGCTCGTCCAGCCCGGCGACACCGTCACCGCCGGCCAGCCGATCGCGCGGCTCGACGACCGCGCTCTTCGATCGCAGGTCGCGAACGCCCGGGCGGGCCTCGACGCCACTCGGGCCAAGCTGGTTCAAGCCCAGCAGGGCGACGCCAAGCCGGACGACCTTGCCGCTGCCCGGGCGCAGCTCGCCTCGACGCAGGATGCCTACGACAAGCTGGCCGCCGGTCCCTCGGGCCCGGACGTCGCTTCCGCCGAGGCCTCGCTCAAGAACGCCGAGGCAAACCTGAAGAGCGTCCTGGCTGGACCGACAGCGAGCGACGTCGCCACGGCGCAGGCGTCGGTGCAGTCCGCGGAAGCGCAGCTAGTCCAGGCGCAGCAAAACCTGACTGACCTGAAGGCGCAGCCTCGATCGGCTGACGTGCAGAACGCCGAGCTGGCGCTGGAGCAGGCCAAGGACGCGCTCTGGTCGGCGCAGGTCTCCCGCGACGCCACCTGCGGGCCGACCAGCGGCCAAGGGGGTAACTGCCAGAGCGCGAACGCGAACGTCGCCGCTCAGCAGACGGCGGTTAACGCGGCGTCCGCGAAGCTCGCCCAGACGAACGAGCCGCCCACGGTGCAGCAGCTGGCATCGGATGAAGAAGCGGTGCGCAGCGCGCAGGCAGCGGTGAACAGCGCGAAGGCGAAGCTCGCCCAGGTGACGGCGGGTCCAGCCGCGGCCGACCGCCAGTCGGCGCAATCGCAGGCCGACGAGGCCCGGGCGAGCCTGGTCAAGGCGCAGACGTCGGTGGACCCGAACGACCTCGCCCAGGCCAGGGCGAACGTCGCCCAGGCCCAGGCGAATCTCGACAAGCTCACCGCTCCGGCCACCGACACCGACCTGGAAATCCAGCAGGCGAGCGTTGTCAAGGCGGAGCAAACTCTCCAACAGGCTCAGCTGAATCTCGACGCCGCGACGCTGCGGGCCCCGTTCTCCGGCATCATCGCGTCGGTGAGCGTGGTCCCGGGCAGCGCGGTCGGTGGCGGCACGGCCGTCGCGCGACTGGTGGATCGCAGCACTTTGCACGTCGATCTGAAGCTCGGCGAGAACGATGTCGTCACGGTCGCCGTGGGTCAGCCGGCGGACCTTACCAGCGACTCCCTCCCTGGATGGAGCGCGAAGGGCAAAGTGAGCTACATCGCCCCAGCTTCCGAGACCACGAACGGCGTGACGACCTACGCCGTCCGCGTCACTTTCCCCGTCGCCGACCCCCGGCTTCGCGTCGGGATGACCGCTAACGTCGGCATCACGACCGCCCACCACGACAACGCGCTGCTCGTTCCTAACACGTCGCTTCTTCCGAAGGGCGCCGGCCGCGTCGTCGAAGAGATTGGCCCCAACGGTCACGCGGTCGACGTGGATGTCCAGACCGGCCTGACCGACGGCGCTGTTACCGAGGTCGTCAGTGGCCTGCGCGATGGCGACCGCGTGGTCGAGCTGCCCTCCACCGGCG